>JAAYMD010000085.1 GCA_012521575.1 Mollicutes bacterium | reverse complement strand
TAAGTCTCTTAGGTTTTTAAGAGCTCGGACAACACTTGGCTTACTGTAATTTAAATAATCAGCTATTTTTGTAACTCGAACTTCCCCTTTTTGACTAATGATATAAATTGCTTTTAGGTAATCAGCTTGTGATGCTGTTAAGTTATTCACTAGCCAACTGATCCTTCCATCTCCATTTTAATTAATTGATTTAATTCAACAGCATACTCCATGGGAAGTTCACGAGTAAATGGTTCAAGAAATCCCATGATAATCATTTCACTGGCTTCTTCTTCTGTAAGCCCTCTGCTCATCATATAATAAATAAGCTCTTCTGATAATTTTGATACTTTAGCTTCGTGCTCTAAAATGGTATTTCCATTTTTAATGATGTTTACCGGCATAGTATCTGATTTTGATAAATCATCTAAAATCAATGTGTCGCATTGGACATTAGTTTTGGCATTAGTAGCATTTTTATCATGGTAAACAAAACCTCTATAAATGGAGTTGCCACCATTTTTAGAAATTGATTTTGAGATAATTTTTGAACGTGTGTTTGGTGCTAGATGTATCATTTTGGCACCTGTATCTTGAATTTGACTTTCACCTGCCACAGCTATAGAAATAGTAGTACCAATAGCACCCTCACCTTTTAAAACAACAGCAGGATATTTCATATTTACTTTAGAACCAATATTTCCATCTATCCATTCCATGATTGCACCCTCTTCACATACTGCCCGTTTGGTAACCAAATTATAAACATTATTTGACCAATTTTGAATAGTTGTATAACGACACCTACCACCTTTTTTAACAAAAATTTCAACCACTGCCGCATGCAGGGAATTATTGGAATAGATAGGCGCAGTACATCCTTCGATGTAATGTAAGTCAGCACCTTCATCAACAATAATTAAAGTCCTTTCAAATTGCCCCATTTTATTGGCATTAATACGAAAATATGATTGTAATGGTTTTTCTAGCTTTACTCCTTTGGGAACATAAATAAAAGTTCCTCCAGAAAAAACAGCACTGTTTAATGCAGCATATTTATTATCAGTTGGGGGGACCAAAGTACCAAAATACTCTTTAACTAAATCAGGATATTCTTTAATAGCCCTATCAGTATCTAAAAAGATAACTCCTTTTTCTTTTAATTCTTGCTCAAGATTGTGATAAACTACTTCTGATTCATATTGTGTAGCAACACCTGCTAAATATTTTTCTTCTGCTTCAATAATTCCTATTTGATCAAAAGTGTTTTTAATCTTTTGTGGTACTTTTTCCCAATTATCTTGAGCTTTTTTAATAGGCTTTAAATAATAATAAATATCATCAAAATCAATTTCACTTAAATCTGGTCCCCACTTCGGATTATTTATTTCTAAAAATTTTTGATAAGAATTTAAGCGAAATTCTAATACCCATTTTGGTTCACCTTTTAATTTGGAAATTTTTCTAATAATATCTTCATTTAAACCTTTTTCTAACTTTAAAATACCAATTTCTCCATCATTAAAACCATATTTGTAATCACATTTCATGACTATCACCTATTACTTTTTGAAAAGCTTTATATCCTAAAGTTGCACACTTAATCCTTGGTGGCACATTAACAACTCCTTTTAAACTAATGGCATCACCAAGCATATCTTCGTCATATTCTTGACCAGTTACCATATTGTTAAAATTTTGAATAATTTTATCTATTTCTTCTTTGGTTTTACCTATAAAAAGTTCACTCATCATCGATGCACTAGCACAACAAATTGAACACCCACTTACCTTATAAGTAATATCTTTAACTTTATTTTCTTTTTCATCATATAAAACATATAAAGTTATTTCATCACCACATGACGGATTTTTTAAATATGCTTTTTTATAATCATCGTTTGGTTTTTTTATGTTGCGCGGATTTTTGGTATGATCAATGATTATTTCACGATACATAGACTCATCGTTAAAATAAGACATCGATATAATCACCTGCTTTCTTTAAAACATCAACTAATCGATCACATTCCTCATATGTATTGTAGAAAGCAAGACTTACACGAACTGTTGCCACAACGTTTAATGCATTCATATATGGCTCAGCACAATGATGTCCAGCTCTAACAATAATTTTTTCTTTATCAAGTAAAGATGCTACATCATGGGAATGAATATTTTTAATATTAAAAGTGACAAACCCGGTATCTTTATTATTAAGATTATATATTTCAATATCTTTTACCTCTTTTAAAAGTTTATCAACTAAATAGTCTCTTAACTTCCTAACATATTCATTAATATTTTTAAGTCCAATTTTATTAATGTAATCTATCGCCGCACCAAATCCCAAAACTTCTGGAACCATCATTGTTCCTGCTTCAAATTTATAAGGAGCTTTTTTGTATGTTGTTTTTTCAATGGTAACACTTTCAATCATTTCTCCTCCAAAAACAATTGGTGGCATCATCTCTAATAATTCTTTTTTACCATATAAAACTCCTACCCCCATTGGTCCATACATTTTGTGGGCAGAAAAAGCATAAAAATCAATATCTAAATTTTTAACATTTATTTTTTCATGAATAATACCTTGCGAACCATCAACAACAAAATAAGCGTTGAATTCATGAACAACTTTGGCTAAATTCTTTAAATCATTAATACCTCCCATCACATTTGAAACATGATTAAGGGCAACGATTTTGGTTTTATCACTCATAACTTGTCGCAAATTTTCTGGCGTAACCGTTCCATCTTCTAAAACAGGTACCAAAACAAGTTTAGCACCTTTTCTCTTACACAACTCTTGCCATGGAATAAAATTAGCATGGTGCTCCACAACAGAAACAACGACTTCATCACCTTCATCTACAATTAAGTTACCAAATGAATTAGCCACTAAATTTAAACTATCTGTTGCACCCCTAGTAAAGACTATTTCATCTTTGTCAGATGAAATAAAGTTTGCTACTTTTTCGCGTACTTGCTCATACTTTTTGGTTACTTCATAACCTAAACTATCAACTCCTCGATTAGTATTGACACTATAATTGCTATAGTAATCAACAATTGAATCAATCACAACTTGCGGTTTTAAAGAAGTTGACGCATTATTAAAATAAATATAATCGTGTTTTAACATTGGAAAATCTTTACGATACTTATTCATAATTAATCCTTCTTTCTAATTTTTTTATTAATAATTCGTATAAATCTTCAGAAATATTTTTTAGTAAACTACCAATGGCAACTAAACGATAAGCAAGTATTTTATCAATTCCTCTACTTTCCATATAATACAGTATTTCATCACTAATTTGGCCACATGTCGTACCATGACTCCCAGTTACATCATATTCATCAATTAATAATTGGGGGTTTATTTTAGCTATACAATTGTCACTTAAAGTAAGTATTCGATTGGACTGATTCGCGCTTGATTTTAGCGAACCTTTTTTTATAAAACTAGTTAAATTAAAATTACAACTTGCCATATTATTAATAACACCATTATTATTCATAGTTGAAATGGTATATGGTTTTAAATGATTAATTTTAATATCATGATTTTGAGTAATTTTATCATCAGCATAAACCATTAAATTAATATCTGCCCGACTGCCTTCTTCATTCAAATTAATAACATAATTACTATTAGTATTGTTAGCTATTTCTAAAATATAAGTTTTAAGTGCACTATTGCTGTTTAGATTAATATTTATTTTTTTATTGTTTTTTAGTAATAAATCATCATTAAAAACATTATATTCAACATTAGTATTGGCTCCAACATCAATATTAATATTGAAAAAAACTTCATTATTTTGTTTAGATTGATACTTCTCAAATAGTTTAACATCTATATTATCATCTATTTTTATATTAACATTTTTACTGTTTATTTTTTCAAAATCATATGTATAATGATAAATTCCACTTTTTTTAATTTGAATATCAATATTATCTTTGTCTATAATCTTTTCTATTTCCATATTATCACCTTACTTTTCAACAATCCAATCATAACCTTTTTTCTCAAGTTCCATTGCTAATGCATAATCACCTGTTTTAATTATTTTTCCACCATGCAAAACATGAACATAATCAGGTTTGATATATTCTAAAATTCGGGGATAATGAGTAATAATTAAAATAGCTGTATCCTTAATATTTTCATTAAAATACTTAGTAACGTTTTCCCCTACCACTTTAATAGCATCAATATCTAGTCCCGAGTCAATTTCATCTAAAATTATTAATTTGGGCTCTAGCATTAACATTTGAAAAATTTCATTTTTCTTTTTTTCGCCACCACTATATCCTTCATTAACAAAACGATTAGCATAATCCTCTGTAATTTTCATATTAGTTGCTTTTTCTTTGAATTTACGATAAAAATCTAATAGTTTGATTTGATCATTTTTATCTCTTCTAGCATTAATAGCAGCTTTTAAAAATTGAACGTTTGTAACCCCAGATATTTCACTTGGATATTGCATCGCTAAAAAAATACCATCACGGGCTCTTTCATGTACTTTCATTTCTAATAAGTTTTTTTCATTATAAGTGATAGTTCCGTTTGTCACATCATATTTGGGATTCCCCATAATAACTGATGCTAATGTAGATTTACCAGCACCATTTGTCCCCATAATAACATGAATTTCTCCTGGTTTAATTTCTAGACTAACGCCCTTTAAAATTTCTTTTTCTGATGTTTTTACATATAAATTATCTATTTTCAGTAAACTTTTTTTCATTTTATCCTCCCTTTTTGTTAGCATAGGCTAACAGCATTTTAAAAAATTAAGACTTTTTAAAGTCCGTATATAAAAATTATATATTAATAAACATAATTTAGCAAGAAATTTATGAAAAAAATTAAAATAAAAAAAAGTGTAAATTTTTTTAAAAAACGGTTCACTTTTTTTCTATATTATGATATAACGATATCGAAAAATAGGAATGATTACTATTTTAAAATTAGGAGGAGGATGAAAAATGGAAGAAAAAATGGAACAAGAATTTTATCGTATGCCATTAATTGGTGATAAAGCACCAAGCTTTAAAGCAGTAACTACTCAAGGTGAAATTAATTTCCCAGAAGATTTTAAAGGAAAATGGGTTATTTTATTTTCCCACCCTGCTGATTTCACACCTGTTTGTACAACAGAATTTATGACTTTTGCAACAATGAGTGAAGAATTTAAAAAATTGAATACTGAGTTAGTTGGTCTAAGCGTTGATTCATTATTTTCGCACATTGCGTGGTTAAGAACTATTAAAGAAAAAATTAAATGGAAAGATATGGAAAACGTTGAAGTAAATTTCCCATTAATTGAAGATATTAAAATGGAAGTTGCTAAAAAATATGGAATGATTCAACCAAATCAATCAACGACACAAGCAGTTAGAGCCGTATTTATAATTGATCCAAAAGGTATTATAAGAACTATCTTATATTATCCATTAACTACTGGGCGCAACTTCGATGAAATTAAACGAATTGTTATCGCTTTACAAAAAGCAGATAAAGATGGTGTTGCTACTCCAGCTGATTGGCGCCCTGGTGATGATGTAATTATCCCAACAGCTAACTCTTGTGGTGTTGCAAAAGAAAGAGTTGAAAACCCAGACGATGATACTTACTGCTTAGATTGGTTTATGTGCTTTAAAAAAGAAAGTAAATAATAACATAACAACATTCTCGTTTGAATGTTGTTTTTTTTTATATATGTTCGAAAGTAGTATTTCTCTTTAATTTACCAAGAGATACAATTTCTGTTGCATTACTAGAATTAATGTTAGCTTTAAAAATTTGATTATTATAGTATGTATTTAAATAATAATCACCTGTAGCGATATTCATAAAAGTTGTATATTGCGTATAATCACTAGTACCTCTATTTGTAATAACTACTCCTTTGGGAATTGACACTGTTTTCATAAGATTAAAACAAGTATTAATAACATCTAATGTATTATCAGGAATCTCTACATTATTTTTTTGAAATACAATTCTTATAAACCGTGATGGTGAGGTATAATCGCCAGGCATTCCAAAAAATCCGCCACCTTGGCCAAAAGCTTTCAAAGTTAATTTATCTAATTTAATTTGATCAATTTGAAATGGAGATAAACTTATATAATTTTTTAAATTAGTCATATGCCAATTGAAATTGGGACTATTTGTTAAAACTTGAACAGGATTATCATAAATATGAAGTCCATCCTTAGTTTGCTCAATGGTTATACATTTACCTTTGCGATCAACTACAAACCAATGAAGAGGTGCAACTGATGAAGTAAT
The DNA here is from genome assembly GCA_012521575.1 of Mollicutes bacterium. GTDB lineage: Bacteria > Bacillota_I > Bacilli_A > RF39 > UBA660 > DUPI01. The sequence continues at coordinate 665 of JAAYMD010000085.1, read as the reverse complement.
ACTATCTTCGACACCTACAATATCAATTTTATTTAAGATATTGATAACTTCATCAACATTACCACATTGTCCAAGCAAAAAATTAACCATTTCAATCGAACCAACAGTAATGCGATCTTTTAATTTTGGTTCGCGTTCAAAATATGCTTCTCCCTGAAAATAAAGTGCTGCTACACCAAGTCCCATTTCATTAATACCATCTACCAAAATAACTTTTCCTATATTTTGTCCTGTTCCAATGATTTTATAAGGATTGGTAAATTTAAAATTATTAAAAGAATTAACCCATTCATAATTTCTTGGAATAATATATACCTCAGGATCTAGTTCATAGGAAAAATCCATAGTTCTTCCAAATATTATTTCATCTTTTTTAGATTTTAAAGCTAGTGCTGTACACATGAAAATCACCTCATTCAATTATATGAGGTTATATACATTTTATTATCAAAATAAAAAAACATAACATGTTATGTTTTTATAATTACACCTATAAAAATTTCAACTATAGCTAATACTATAATTATATAAACAAAATCAAAATAAATTTGCATAATTTTATCAATTATTTTTAATATTTTTTCACCGTCCATTCTATATTATTTAAAATATTATACGAATTTATAAGCAAAATTTTTGTTTCTTTTTGGCACACTTTAAAAAAT
>JAAYMD010000084.1 GCA_012521575.1 Mollicutes bacterium | reverse complement strand
TTTTAAATATTGAAGAAGAATTTGTTGAAGATGATGATTGTATTTATGATTGTGATAGTGAAATATGTGCAAGTTGTGGTAGATATATAAATCATTGCTAATATCTATCTAAGTATTATATAATAATAGTTATGGAGGTAAAAAATGAAGCAGTTAAAAGCATTAATAGTTTTGTTATTAGTTGTATTACTTGTTGGATGTAATCAATCATTTAATTGGCAAGAAACTGAAGATTCACTAAATTTTAATGAAGAATATGAAGCTTTAAATGGCGAAAAAAATGCTAATGGTAATGAATATGTAACAGTTGAAATTCCATCAACTAATCCTTTCAAATATTTAACAACTGAAGAAACAGTTAAATTTTTAGAAGAAGGGACAGGCGTTATCTATTTTGGAATGCCTACTTGTCCATATTGCCGTTCAACTTTAGAAACTTTATTAGAGTTTGCTAAAAAGAATAAGATTGAAACAATTTATTATTTTAATCCACAAAAAATTAGAGAAGAAAATACTCCAGAATATCAAAGAATGGTAGAAATACTAGAATATTTCTTACCTACAGATAAAGTTACTCAAAAAGAAGATGATCCTGATTTTAATCCAAACAAGAAAAGATTGTTAGTTCCTGATGTTTATTTTGTTAACAAAGGGGAAGTTATCAGTCATTATTCTGCTGTTGAATATAAAACTAAATTAACTGAAGAACAATTAAAATCAGAAATTAAAAAATATGAAAGTGCTTATGAAGATTTTATTGGAGCACAATCAACATGTGATGAGGATTGTTAACAATCCTCATTTTTTTTGCACAAAAAACGCGTAATGAGTTGACAATAATTGATTTAAATTCTATTATAAAAATGTATTTGAAGTGTTTAATTATCACAAATCATAATTACTTGCATATAATATTTTGAATAATACCATATGGAATTAGTTCAGTTTGGTAGAAGGCTTGATTTGGGATCAAGAGGTCACAGGTTCAAATCCTGTTTTCCCGACCATTTGATAATAAAGCCTTGCGAAAGCAAGGTTTTTTAAATGCTTGAAATTTGATGACTCCACTATGACTCCATTTTGTAGAATTTTATCGAAATATGTTTGCAAACAAAACATAATAATGTTATAATTAAATTATAGAGCAGTACAACAAATGTACTGCTTTTTTTAAAAAGGAGGATATAGAATGAAGATAACAAAAGTTTGTATTAAAAATTATAAAAGCATAAAAGAAATAGAATTTACGCCTTCGGAAAAGGTTAATGTTTTTATTGGCGAGAATAGTACAGGTAAAAGCAATATTTTTAATGCAATTACTTGGTTATTAGGACCTGTATATCCTACTTTTAATAATATTAATAAAGAGGATAGATTTAAAGGTAAAGATGAAAATAAAATAGAAATTACTTTGACTTTTGATGATGGTAATAGTTTACAATTAGCTGAGGAATGGTATTTGGGAGGCAATAAAAGATCGGGATTAAATTTAAATAGTGGATTTATAAATAATGAGCAAAGAGAAAAATATATTTCTTCTTTTATTGGTATAGATAGACAAATTAGCGATTATATGCCATCAAATAAGTGGACATTAATGGGAAGATTTTTACAAGATGTAAATAGTAAATTTAATATGGAAACTATAAAAAATCCTGAAACTGGTGAAGAAATATTAAAAGCCGATGAATTTAAAAATAAATTAATTGAATTGCGTAATGATTATTTATTTGCAGTTAAAGATGAAGATGGGAAAAACATTATGAATGAATTTATAAATGTTTTACAAAAAGAAACGGCAGCTCAATTAAACAAACCTGAAGACAGTTTTAGTATAGATTTAAATTTATATGATCCATGGAATTTTTATAGAACTTTACAACTAAATGTTCATGAAAGTGATATAGGTTTAGACTTCAGGGCATCTGAATTAGGTATGGGTGTTCAAGCGAGTATTACAATAGCATTGTTGAAAGCATATTCAAAGATAAAGTTAAAAAATAACACACCTATTTTTATAGATGAACCAGAATTGTTTTTGCATCCACATGGCAGGCGAAATTTCTATAAAATTATTAGGGAATTAGCAGATAATGGGACACAAGTGTTTTTAACTACACATTCCACAGAATTTGTTGATTTAGGAAATTTTGATGAGATTTTTTTGGTTCGAAAAGATAGTGATGTTGGGACATATATAAATACAGCAGATCCATTAGCATTTAAAAAAGATTTCTATTATAGAAAAGGAAAAGAGACAACTGTTGATGAGATAAAATTAAGATATAAAAATGCATATGAAAATACTGGTGATTCACAAAAAGCAAGCGAAGCTATGTTTGCAAGAAAAATTATTTTAGTCGAAGGCGAATCGGAAAGTTTAATATTACCATATTTTTTTAATTTGATAGGCTATGATTATATATGTAAAGGAATTTCTATTGTAAAATGTGGTGGAAAAAGTGAACTTGATAGATTTTATAGGTTGTATACTGAATTTGGTATTCCATGTTACATTATTTTTGATGGAGATGCTAATCATATAGGTACTGAAAAAGAAGAAAAAACAATTGAGAAAAACAAAGATATTTTATCTTTGTTTGGAATTGATAAGATTGATTTTCCTGAAACTGAGGTAAATGATTTGTTTTTATCTTTCAAAACTAATTTAAATGATAATTTATCAACTGTTTCTTCAAGTGAGAAAGGATTAGAATTATTTAAGGTAATTAAATCTCAAATAATAGATGCTAAAGATTTACCATGGTGGGTAGAACATTTGATTGAAAAAATTGAAAATTTACCAAATAAACCTAAATCTGTGTTAAAAGGAATTGATGATTAGATTTCATCTAATTTATTTGCTAATTTCTTTTGGGCATCATCGTAAAGATGTCCGTAAGTATTTAAAGTAATAGTGATATCAGAATGACCTAGTCGTTTTTTGATAGTTAATGGATCTTGCCCTAGGTTGATCAATAATGCTACATGTGAATGTCTTAAATCGTGTAATCTGATATCTTTTACACCCGCTAATCTTTGATAATATTTAAAATTTCTTCTAAGAGTTTCTTTTGGTATTAATGCACCATTAATTGAAAATAATGGTGTATCTTTTTTAAATTCATATTGATTAGATATATATTTTAAATATTCTTTTATTACATCTATTGTTTTGTCATTAATGTATATAATTCTTTTTGATTCTAATGTTTTAGGTGTTGTAACAATATAACCTTTACCGGTTACATATGAGCATGTTTTATTGATATTAATTGTTTTATTTTCTAAATCTATATCATCTATTGTTAAAGCAAGTAATTCCCCTTTTCTCATACCTGTATAGAATAATAGCCAAAAAATAGTCTTGTAAGTTATATCATCAACATGTTTAATAAAATCATTAAATTCATTTAAAGTCCAATATTGCATTTTAACTTTTTCTTTTTAAAGTTATCTATTTGTTTAAATGGGTTTTTGTTAATATAATTATATTTAACAGCATAATTCAAAAATGAACTAGTCATTGATATAATATATCTTTTATAATTATTAGATATATATAAATTTATAAGACTTTCTTTAAATTTTCTTGCATGAACACTAGTTATTTCATTTATTTTCATGTTACCAAAAAAAGGAATAATATAATTTTTGAATACATTTTCTTTTTTTAAGTGAGAATTTGGTTTATCATTAACACTTGAATATTCTAAATATTCATTTATAATTACACTAGTTTTAACACCAGTTATATTTTCATTATTAGCATATTTATTTAATAATTCTCTTTCTATTTCTTTAGCTTCTTTTAAAGTTTTAATTCCTCTTCTAGTAGTTCTTTTTCTTTTGTTTGTTAATTGATCAAAGCCTAGAGATACATCAACTTTATATGTGCCATCAGGCATTTTTTTAATAGGCATTAATATCATCCTCCTTTTTGTTAATATAAAATTTTTGGTTAATTTATATAAAAGTTAAATTTTATTGGATATTTAATCTACTAAACAAGTAGTTGCTGGGTATTTTACCATTAATAGTCAAATAACCTTTTTCTTTTAATTCACAGTTTAGAGTTTTAATGATTTCGTAGGCTTTACTTTTTTTACATTTTAATATTTTCATAACATCGTTGCAGTTCAAAATTTTTTGATTTTCATTCACAGTAAACCCTCCTTTTGTGTAGACAAATTATTTTGTCTATACAAATGATAACACAGACAAATTAATTTGTCAATATAAAATATATAAATAATTGTCTTTTTTTGCAATATGTTTTATAATGTATATGGAGGTAATAGGATATGGATAGATTAGCTTCAAATTTAAAAAAACTACGCGAATTAAAAGGGATTAGTCAATATAAACTTGCTGAAGAGTTAAATATAAAAAGATCAGCTTATGGTAATTATGAAACTGGTATGTCCTATCCTGAATTTTATACACTTAAAAAAATAGCTAGTTATTACCAAATGGATGTTAGGGATTTATTAGGAGTAGATTTGGAATTTGAAAAAAATTTAAATGTTGAAAAAGAGGCCAAGGAATTAATAGAAAATATTAAAGAATATTATTATAGAAAATATAGAAAAATTTTAAGTGATGAGGAATTTAAAAAAATTATAGATTATTTATTAAAAAATTTATTATAAATAATTATTTTAATATAAAGTTGTTTTATGCGAATTGAACAAATTAATTCATAGTGAAGAAATTTAAATTATTAGGAGGGGTAATATGAGAACAATCAATTTAGCAACTGCTTTTAGTGGAATTGGAGCTATTGAACATGCATTTAAAAGAATGAATATACCTCATCGTATTATTTTTGCTTGTGATATAGATAAGTTTGTTAAACAATCATATTTTGCTAATTATGAAATAAATGAAGAAAATTGGTATGATGATATTCATGATATTAATACAAAAAAATATAAAGGAAAAGTAGATCTACTAGTTGGCGGAAGTCCATGTCAGTCGTTTTCAAGTGTTGGGAAAAGAAAAGGTTTAAACGATGAAAGAGGAAATTTGATTTTTTCATATATAAACTTAATAAAACAAATAGAACCTGAAATTTTTATTTTTGAAAATGTAAAGGGACTATTGACACATAATAAAGGTGAAACATGGAAAATTGTCGAACAAGGTTTTAAATCAACAGGATATAAAATATATTATGATATATTAAATGCAAAAGATTATGGAATACCGCAACATAGAGAAAGATTGTTTTTAATAGGGTTTAAAGATAAAAAAAGAAAATTTAAGTTTCCTGAACCTCAAGAATTGAAATACAAAGTAAAAGATTTCTTAATAGATAAAGCAGATGAAAAATACTATTTAGGAGAAAAAGGCAGAAAGTTTGTTGAAGAAAGATATAATCATAATTATAAAGTACAAATCAATGCGGACATAATGATGTGTCAAAAAGCTAATCAACAGTTTAATTGGCATGGTGATTTTATAAGAGAAGAGGGTCGTCCAGTAGAAGAAAAATATTTTTTATCTGATGCAGTAAAAAAATATGTTTTATCCTCAGGAACAAAAAATTTTTATCAAAAACCAGAAACAGATTTAGAAATAGCAAGACCTTTATTATCTACTATGGCAAGTATGCATAGGGCTGGAGTAGATAATTATTACACATATGGAGATCGAATAAGAAAATTGACGCCTAGGGAATGTTTAAGATTAATGGGCTTTGATGATTCATTTAAGATTGTGGTTAGTGATACTCAAATGTATAAGCAAGCAGGTAATAGTATTGTCGTTAATGTTTTAATGGCATTATTAAGGGAGATTTATAAGGAGGAATTAGATGAGATTAAGGAGAATTGATGCCTTTGAAGTTAATTATGCGGATTCTGCTACTAGAAAGGAATTAAAATTAAAAACCAAAGGAATGGGTGAAGCTAGAATATATGTGGGGCATGATGAAGAAAAATATGATGAATTCTTCGAATTTGATAAAATTGAATATTTCTTTTCATTAAAAACAGATTTACTCAAATATTTAGAAGATTCTAAAACTGAATATTTTCAACAATCTCAAGATTATAAGTTTGACATTTCAAAATATTATGATGAAAATTTAACTAATACTAAAAATATTAATAAAGAAAAAATCATGTTTAAATTTAGAAAAACATATGATAAACAAAATAGATATTATTTGGTTATAGAAGAAGGTAGAGAAAATAGAAAAAATTATAATTATATTAGAAATATTTGTTTGCCACGCGTTACAAAATTATGCTTTGTTAAAGTACAGGATACAACAACCAATAAAAAATATATTTATATGAAACCAATCTTTTTTAATGATGCAAAAATAAAAGATGAAATAGTAATAATTGTTGATGGAAATAATGAAAATAAAGTACAAAAAACATATAGAAAAAAACAAAATGAATATAGACAAGAATTATTAAATAATATGCCTTTTTGCCCATTTACTATGGTTACCGATGATAGAATTTTGGTTGCTTGTCATATAAAACCTTTTTCTGCTTGTGAAGAACACGAAAAGTATGATATA
>JAAYMD010000083.1 GCA_012521575.1 Mollicutes bacterium | reverse complement strand
AATTGCATTGTATTTACTCAACTCCCTCCTCTAATACTGATTATATCATAAAGGAAGGAATTGTCAAGTAACATTCATCTCCCACTTATAGAAGATGGGAGACTTCTGTTGTTAATTAGGTTAAATATCTCCTCTACATATTTAGGTCTTATTGGTAATAAAATAATATCCATGTAAATCACCTGTTCAACTTATTGTATTTATGAAATAAACATTACTTTTTCTTCTTTAAAACTAAATTCTTACCTACTGTACCCATTCCATCAAAAATAGTTTCATCTATATCCATTAATGTTAATTGATCTAAATCATAATACCTAGCTATATCATCTCTATCATTTAAAGAATTAAGAAAGTCATCTCTAGTTGATAAATTTATTTTATTATTTTTTTTAATAATTTTTTTTGTTTTGTTACTATTATCCTCTTTGATTTTACTTTTAATAGTATCCAAACTTATTTTTGCACTTTCATTTTTAACTGTTTTATTGTATTCCATTATCCCAAAAATATAATCTCTAATAACACGATAATTTTTTAGTTTTTCATAAATTTCTTTTTCACGGTACATATTAGATTCATATAAATATTCTTCTAATATTTTTTCTAATCTTTCATTTATATAATGTTTTATAATTAAATAATTATAAAATCTTTCCTTTTTGATATTAGTCATGAAATGACGGTAAAACTTTCTAAACTCTGGTCCCTCTACAATTTTGGTTTTACTTTTTTTGGCGTATTGTCTTAAAATTTCCATATCTTTATATGCCACTTTTAAATATCTTTCTTCTTTATTTTGTCTATACTTAATATAAAATATAGGATCTTCAACACAAATACCTAAAATATCTCTAATATCATCAGCTAATTCTTTAGCGTTTTCATAATCTAATGTAATTAAATCTATGGAACTTAATAAATAATTTATTTTACCGTGTTCTTTTATATCACCAAAATAATTTTTCAATAAATATTCTTTTTTTGTTGGGATATCCTTTAATACAAAATTATATCTTCTACGAACAATTTTTTCCATAAAATCACCTCATAACAGTTATTATACCAAATTTTACCAACAACAACAAATAAATATTTATTATATCCCTGATATCACTACTCTAAAACCATTATATTTATTAGCGCCCCCATCTTGAACAGAAAAGCTAAATATTCCAGCTTTAGTTTTATCATTATAATAGCCACCACGAATAAACCAATAATAACCATACCCTTGTCGGGAAATATTATCTTTTATAAACTCTGCATTATCTTCATACCAACTTCTTGTTTCTCCTGTTGCATCCCCTAAGATTCGCCTATTATAGGCCGCTTGATCTTGGGAAGTTATACCATATTTATATTTATCGATATATTTAGACATACTGCTATCATTAATATTATCAAAAACAGCAAGTGATAATAATATTTCGGATTGATCACTATTATACATTCCTCCCATTACATATTCTGATGTTCCACCACTCATATCATATATTCCATAAATATTACCTGTTGTACTAGCTTGTTGACCATATGAAGTATTATATGGATATAAACATTCTTTGGTCATTGAAACAGAAACATCATCACCTGCACACCCTGTTATATATTCTCTTGAAGGATTTACCCATACTTCATCATTTTTTCCATATTTTGAATGAGTTAAATATGCAACTGCTCCCCATTCGGTATTTTTCATCATATGAACTTCATCAGTACTAGTTAATCCATAAACTTCTGTTTCATTAAAAATTTTAGCTATATTGAATTGCTTACCTATATTATGAATGGTTAAAGATTTCATATTAGGTTTAATTGTTGGTTTAGAACGGGTACCAGTTGTTTCAAATTTTCCTACCCAAATACCATCTAATTCTAAATCACCAAATGTAAATGCTGGGTGTGTTAACCATTCACCGTTGTTATTTCCTATTGACTTTTGACTGTCTTTTGATTCAAACTCTATTTCAATTTCTTGAGCTTCAATTAATTGGGAATCATAATTAAATATTTTATATTTATATCTTGGTATCCAGACAAAATATGCAAGAATATCTTTTTCATATACAATTGTACCAGGCTCATCGTTCATATATTTTATTCTTGTAGGATATGTTACAAGCGCAGCATTTGCCCATCTTTTTTCGTTATAATTATACCATTCACTGCTAATATCTGCTTTGACCCAGTTTTCACCATTCCATACAATTGGAATCATTCCACTTTTCAAAACTGGTATACTAGCCCCACTACCATCATCAAAAGGTATTTTACATTCAACAGCTGATTTTTCCGATACTACTAATTCTTTATCTTTATAATTTTTTTGAACACAATACTTTCCTTCTTGAAAGGCAAAAGCAATTTCTCCTATATCATTAACAATTACTACACCATTTTCTGGTTTAAATCCGTAATATTTTAATTTTTTTTCAGAAACATCTTTTTTATTTTTAAAAATATAAATTTGATATTCATCTAAATTATTCTTTTCAACGGTTTTTACTATTTTATTAGCTTTAAAAATTAAAAATTTTTTTTCAAAATTATCCACCATTTCCAAAACAAATGGTATAGAAATAACTAAAATTATAACTATAAGAAAGATAAGCGCAAATAAGTCAAAAATAGTAAAGCCTAAGTTTCTTTTTTTTATCATTTTACACCCCTATCATACCATCTTAATAAAATGGTAACAAAACCTTTTTCTAATGTCAATAAATAAAAAAAAGAGGATTACCTCTTTTACTTGTGATAATCACACTTGCTACATTTAATTTTATTATTTTTTTCAACTAGCATACTGTTACATTCAGGACATTTCTCACCAATTGGTTTATCCCAATAAGCAATTGTACATTTTGGATAATTATCACAACCATAAAATATTTTTCCCTTTTTTGTTTTTTTAGCAATTATTTTTCCATCACAATTTGGACAATCACAAATTTCTATTTTTTCTTTTTCTTCAGTTTTTATATATTTACATTCTGGGAAGTTGCTACACGCTACAAATTCACCATATTTTCCATTTCTAATAACTAATGGATGCCCACATTGAGGACACATTTCTCCTGTTTTTTCAGGTTCTTTTTTCTCCATTTTTTCAAAAGCTTCTTGAACTGCTTCTTCAAATTCGCCATAAAAGTTTTCAAGAACTTTATACCAAACTAATTTACCTTCGGCAATTTTATCCAAATCATTTTCCATATTGGCAGTATATGAAACATTGATAATATGACTAAAATATTCTTGTAATTTATCAGTAATTTCAACTCCAATTGGCGTAGGTACAAACTTTTTATCAACTAGTTTCACATATCCCCTACTTTTAATAGTATCTAATGTTTTTGTATAAGTGCTAGGTCTTCCAATACCTAATTCTTCCATTTCTTTAATTAATTTTGCTTCCGTATAACGGGCTGGTGGTTTAGTGAAATGTTGTTCTTTTATTATTTCGTTAGATACTATAACATTTGTTTTGTATTTTTCAAAAGGTGGAAGTTCATTTTCTGTTATTTCTTCATAATCACTATATACTTTTAAATAACCATCAAAGATTAATACTTGACCACTTGCTTTAAATTGATAATTATTATTATCTAAAATAACAGTTGTATTATTTGTTTTAGCATTAGCCATTAGGGATGCTAATGCACGATAATAAATCATTCGATATAGTTTGTACTCATCATCACTTAAATATTGTTTAATGCTTAAGGGATCTCTTTTTAAACTAGTTGGACGAATCGCTTCATGGGCATCTTGTACATTTTCACTTTTCTTACCTTTTGGAACTTTAACACTACCAACATACTCTTTCCCATACTTAGCTTCAATATGTTGGAAAGCGCTTTCGATAAATTCTTTAGATAGTCTTGTCGAATCAGTTCTCATATAGGTAATAAGACCAACTGTTTCATCACCTAACTCAACACCTTCATATAGTTTTTGTGCAATGGTCATTGTTTTTTTAGATGTAAATCCAAGTTTAGAAGACGCTTCTTGTTGTAATGTACTTGTTATAAAAGGTGGTTTAGCTTTTTTACTTTTTGTTTTCTTATCAACACTTTCTATTTTGAACGTGTTTCCTAATCTCTCCATTATTTCATTGGCTTCTATTTCATTGCTAATTTTAATGTCCTTGTGATTATAATTAAAAAGTTCTGCATCAAAATCATTAAATTTAGCGGTTATCGTCCAATATTCTTCTGGTACAAATGCTTCGATTTCACGTTCACGATCAACAATTAGTTTAAGGGCAACGCTTTGAACTCTTCCTGCACTAGTACCATCAGTTTTACTTTGCATTAGTTTACTTAATCGAAAACCAATAATTCGATCTAAAATACGTCTTGTTTCCTGTGAATTAACTAAATTTTCATCTATTTTTCTTGGATTTTTAAATGCCTCTTCAACAGCACCCTTTGTAATTTCATTAAAAACTATTCTTTCATAATTATCATCATTTAATTCTAAAGCATCATATAAATGCCAACTAATGGCTTCTCCTTCGCGATCTGGGTCACTTGCTAAATATACCATTTTGGCATCTTTTATTTCTTTTTTTAACTCATTAATAACCTTCTTTTTACCTTTAATTGTTGCATATGTTGGCTTAAAATGATTATCAATATCTACTCCAAATCCATATTTTCCTTTAATTGCTAAATCTCTAATATGCCCTTTACTCGACAGAACTTTAAAGTCCTTCCCTAAAAATTTTTCAATTGTTTTTGATTTACTTGGAGATTCCACAATTACAATTTTTTTTCCCATAATTCACTTCCTTTTTATCTCTTTTTGTCTTTTAAATTTATACACTATTATTTTAATATTGTCAACATCTAAACAAATGATATTTTTTTAATTTTTATATTTTTTTAATATCTGTATATATCCCTTCTACTTTTTCATCAATAAAAAGGTTTAGTTCTTCTTCATTAAAAATAGTATGAACATTTATTTCTTTATCTAATTGACGTATCTTTTTTATTAATATTGGATTTTT
>JAAYMD010000010.1 GCA_012521575.1 Mollicutes bacterium | reverse complement strand
TGTTGAGTTTAAAAATAATAGGTTTTAAACATCCCTCTTTTATAGAATTTTAAGCACGTATTATATTTGCAAATGCATACTTTTCCATACTAAAAGAAGCATAAATTTTATGCTTCTAACCTAAGAATTTAACATAGTTTTTTCTTCCCCCTCTATTTAACAAAAAGCCCTTTTATTTCACTTTATTCTTAACCATATCCATTACACGTTGTAAGGCTTTGTTTCCTAAAATATTGTCTAATGTACCACTTTTAATAACAGCAATAAAGTAAACACTCATACTTATTAATGAATATATAATAATTTCAATAAAAGCTTCTCCTTTTGTTACAGCATCAATTGGGAAGAATAAACTAAAGATTTTTAAAGACATAAACATAATTGCTGAACACAAAATAATTCTCATAGCATTGTAAAATGTTTTACTATAATCAATACTATATTTTTTATTAATACTATATAGTAAAACTGTAATTGCCGTAATATGAATTAAGAAATTAGTAACAATTGGTGCATATTGAGCACCGATTTTTAAATAATCAAATAAATACATCATAGGAATATTTAAAATTAATTTGCTAACAAAAGAACCTATTAGGGTTCCGAGTGCTAATTTGGTATTGTTTAGGGTTTGAGCAGAGTCAATTAAAATTGAATATAGAGAAAAAGTAATTGCTAGAAAAACGTATATTTGAAACATATTAATACTAAAAGCATCATACCCATAAAATACTGTCCATACAGAACTTGCTAGGAAACTTAGTCCAACGGTCATTGGTAAACTAATGAACAGCATTAATTGTAGTGATTGATTAATTTTATGACTTACATCTTCCATATCTTTCTTGGTGAAACTACTGGCTAAATTAGGAATGAGGCTAATTGTAATTCCAATAGTAATAGAAATAACAATCATATTTAATTTACTTGCCCACACATTCAAAACACCAATTGTATTTTCTGCAATGTTACTTAATCCCAAACTAACCATTGTATTAACTACGGTAAGAGTATCTATTAGCGAAAAAGCAGATTTAACAAGTTCAATAATTATAAATGGAATAGCATAATAGATTATTTTTTTTGCTATTGCTTCTTTAGTTATTTTTGCTTCTGCTCTTGTAATTGGTTCATCTTTATTTAAAGATTCTTTATTTTTACGAATTTTATGAACTAAGTAAAAATATGCCACAAAAGCACCTACGGTCGCCCCAAATACTGCAATTCCAACTGCTGTTTCAAGTGATAGATTAAAAATTCTTAATGCTATGAAACTACCTAAAATAATAACTGCTACTCTGACTAATTGTTCAACAACACTCGAAATACTTGAGGCTTGCATAAAACGATGCCCTTGTAAATACCCTTTAGTTACACTAAGAAGTGGAACAATTAGAAGAGCGGTTGAAACAGCCCTAATAACTAAAGTTACTCCAGCAACCGTATTTCCCCCTTCAAGATCACCTAAAATAATTTGGGCGATGAAGGGTGCAAAAATCATTAAAATTAAAAAAGAAATAAAACCTACAGCAATAATAATACTACTTCCAATTTTGTAGGCACGTTCTTTAATATAATAATAGCCCAAAGAATTGTATTCACTAATTACTTTGCTCATCGCAACGGGAATTCCACTTGCCGATAAACTTAAAAAAATAGTATAAATGGAGTACGCATATCCATATAGTGCTCCACCTTGTTCACCAATGATATTTTTAAAAGGTATTACATATAATAAACCTATTATTTTACAGATAATTATTCCAATTGTTGTAATCATTGCACCTTCTAAAAAACTATTTTTCCTCATTACATCACACCTTATTTTCGTATATCACCATGGCTGAAAAGCAATAGATTTGTTCTTCACCTGATATTCCTAATGCAACTTGATATTTAATATCGATAACTTTTCCATCTAATTCACTTAAAAATTCATTAATAGCGGTTTCTAAATCCTTTTCATGACTTTCATCAAAAAGTTTAACTTTCATTTTATCACCGCTACTATTTTACAAATTTTCAATGTCTTTTAATGTCACATTTGAAACATAATAAACTGTTTTTTTGTTATTTTTTTCATCTAAATATTCAATTAATATCTTAAAAAGTATATCAGAATTTATATCAATTGGCAAATATCCAACTAATGCGATTCCTTTTACTATATTATTTTCTAAATCTACTTTATCTTTATCATTTGTTAAACTTACACTTTCATCAACAATTCCAACACTTGGAAAAATTGCATCTGTCATAACATCATGCACAACTAACACTTTCATATTGCGAACGTCTACTAATGGATTGTCAATGATAACATGATATGAAAGTTCATCATCAGTTAATTTATTAACCGTAATGTCAATTGAAAAAGGAATGTTTTCGCTGCTTTGGGTAATATTTTGTAACTCTTCTACTTTTTGATAATACTCCACATCCCTATTATTACCACAAGCAGAAAGTAAAAGAATTAAAATTAACACCAGTACTTTTTTCATTTTATCCCCTCATATATTTTCTTATTTTTTTATAATTTGGAGAGTATTTAAAAACTACTTTCCAAAAATCACTCGAATGATTGGGATGAAGAAAATGTGCTAGTTCGTGGATAATAACATAGTCAATTACCTCAAGTTCAAATTTTATAAGTTCACTGTTTAAAGTTATGATGTTTTTAGTACTATTACAAACACCCCATCTTGTTTTCATTTTTCTAATTTTTAATTCAGGAAAAGGTATTTTTTCTTCAAATAATTGATGATTATAAATTAAACGCTTATTAAAAATTTCTCGCATCTGATTTTTATACCATTTTTTAAATTTTTCCATAGAAGGCGTATATATTTTATCATCATTAATTTCAACACTTTTAATTTGAGGGAAAATAATAATATCGTATTTTTTACCCAGATAATAAAAATTTTTTTCTCTTTCAATTTCACGTTTTCTTTTTTGAATACTTCTAATTAAAAAATCTTCATGTTTAGATAATAATTCTTTGACACTTTTTTTAGTTGTCAAAAAATTAGTAGTTACCAAAATTGTTAAATCTGGCTTAACTCTAATATATGTATGCTTATTATGTTTTTTTTCGATTTTAACTTTATACTTTTCACCTAGTAATTCTACTTCCATTGTATCTTCCTATAAGCATATAATTCAGCATTAATAATACATTTTTTAATAATTTTGTTTAATTTAAACGCCAGTTCATCTACTCCCTCAAAAAAGTCATTTGGCATATTAGATGTAGTTTTTAAAACCGTACCGTATATTAAAAAGTCAAGAATTTTATTTTTATCTAATTGATGTTTTTCATTATTCAATTCTAATAAATAATTTTGAAACGCCTTCCATTTATGATATTCCTCATTAGCATCTTCGGTTCTTTTATATGTATGATAAAAAAAGGTACTTAATATAAATGAAATTATAATAAGTAAATAAGCATAAACATTATGATACCCTGCAATAAAATTAATTATGATTAATAAATCAGTAATTTGTCTATATATTACTATTAAGTTATATCCTGATTTTTCTTCAAAAAAATGTTTATCAAGAGTTTCTTTATGGGCAATTCGTCTCCAAACATAATAATTAGTAAAAAAATCCGTACTGTTGCTCTTATCACTTGCATATTTTTCAATATCACTTAATTTAAGCTTGGGCTCTTTTGATATTGAATTAAATAAAATATCTAAAATATATTCTTGAGATTTACTAAGTTTATTTTCCGATGTACTACTAACAGTAAATAAATAATCATCTTCTATTTTTTTTACTTTTATTTTGCCATCACGAATTAATGATAAAATAGATGCTGTAAAAACTTCAGGTATTATTTTTTTGTAAAATAGCAGTGAAAGTTCAGCTGGATTCAACTTTGAAGGATATTTTTTTCTAATTTTTTGTTCATATTTAACTTTATAAGGTTTCACATTTCGAATATAAATTACATATAAAAATATAAAAAATACAAAATACCATAAAACTACTACTGAATCATATAATATTTTCATTATTTCTAACATGTTATCACCATCTATATTAAGTTTATCATAAAACTATTTTTTTTTAAAGAAAATAATAGTAAAAATAATTTAAAAAATCTAGAGAAATCAATCATATGTTACACTTTTTTAAAAAAAATTTATCCT
>JAAYMD010000009.1 GCA_012521575.1 Mollicutes bacterium | reverse complement strand
CATTTCTTCTGTTATAATATTCATAAGATACCTCTTTCTATAAATTTTTTCATCAATTTAATTATACCAGAGGTATCTTTTTTTGTGGATTAAATTTGTAACATATGTATTATAACCTTACATAAATTTTTAACAAATAACGCTATTTGCTGTCTTATAAAATTAAAAATCATTTATTAATTTCTTGTTAAACAAATTTGAATTTATATATCATAATTATTATATACTGTATCTACTTAAATATAATGTAATAATATAAGATTTTTGGATATCCTCGGATTATTGGCAAAAACTTAATTTCGCCCAAAATAAAAGAAGCATAAATTTTATGCTTCCAATTAGAAATTTATTATATTTTCCCGCTTTTATTTTACAACAATGTTAACCATTTTTTTTGGGATTGTAATTATCTTTACAATTTCTTTACCTTCAATATATTTTTTTACATTATCTATTGTTTTAGCAATCGCTTCCATTTCCTCTTCTGTAGTAGAAGTCGGTATAACAATTTTTCCACGTATTTTACCATTAACTTGAACAACCATTTCAAATTCCTCTTCTACAATTTTTGACTCATCATAAACTGGCCATCTATATTCACAAACTGGTTTCCCTATTAAATTATTTCGTTCATTAATTTCTTCTGTTATATGAGGGGCGATTGGATTTAAAAGGGTAATAAGAATTGTTAAATCATCTTTAGTAATTGAATCCATTTTTTCGTATTCACTTACCATAATCATTAATGCAGCAATAGCTGTATTATATTTCATATTCTCGATATCATCTGATACTTTTTTAATAGTTCTATGAACTAATCCTTCATCACTATAACCTTTTTTATCATTAATTTTTTCTTGCAATCTCCAAACACGGTCCAAGAAGCGTTTACATCCCTTTAGTCCATTAGTACTCCAAGCTGCTTCTTTTTCATAATCACCTATAAACATTTCATAAGTTCTTAAAGCATCAGAACCAACTTCATCAACAATATCATTTGGATTTATAACATTTCCTTTGCTTTTGCTCATTTTCTCTCCATCTGCCCCCAAAATCATACCATGTGCAGTACGGATTTCAAACGGTTCAGAATGAGGAACTAAACCGATATTATGTAAAAATTGATTCCAAAAACGAGCATATAACAAATGACGCGTTGCGTGTTCCATTCCTCCATTATACCAATCTACTTTCCCCCAATATTCTAGTGCTTCTTTTGAAACGAATTCTTTATCATTTTTAGGATCCATATATCTTAACCAATACCAACTTGAACCTGCCCAGTTAGGCATTGTATCTGTTTCACGTTTTGCATCGCCACCACATTTTGGACATTTGGTATTAACCCATTCTTCAATTTTAGCAAGTGGTGATTCTCCTGTATCTGTTGGTTCATAATGTGCGACATCAGGAAGTAAAACTGGTAGTTCTTCTTCTGGTACCGGAACCCAACCACATTTATCGCAATGAATCATTGGAATTGGTTCTCCCCAAAATCTTTGACGAGAGAATACCCAATCTTGTAATTTATAATTTGTTGTACGTTTTCCTAAACCATGAGTCTCTAAATATTCAATCATTTTATTAATAGCTTCTTTTTTATCAGTAATTCCATTTAAAATTCCTGAATTAATCATTTTTCCCGAACCTTCAAATGCTTTAGGTTCCATCAATGCATTAAATAAATAGCTATGTCCTTCATCAACTACTTCTTTTATAATAGTTTCTTTATCAACCCATTCTAAGTGGAAATTATTTTTTTCCTCTTCTTCTAAGTTTTGCTCTGCTTGCTCATATGAATTTAATTCAAATAATAAACCTATCATATCAACATTATAAGCTTTATTTTTATTATATGCATAATAATTGTGGCTTATTGGAAACGTTTCCCTAACAAACGTAAAATCAACATAGCCTGTTTCTTCACGAATTTCACGATCAGCACAACTTATAGGCGATTCATCCTCATTTCTTGAACCTCCAATAAACAATCTTCCGCCTTTATCACCCCAATTTAATGTTAAATACTTATCTTTTTTAGGATCGTATAAAACCGCAACTAT
>JAAYMD010000082.1 GCA_012521575.1 Mollicutes bacterium | reverse complement strand
TATGATTTTAAAATTTTTAAGAAATTTATTTAAAGATTTTTATTTATTTACTGCGGCATATTCAAATAATGTTTTTCCTGATCCGTTATCGAAAGAAGAGGAAGAAGAGTGTATAAAAAAAGCACAAAAAGGAGATATAAATGCTAGAAATAAATTAATTGAACATAACCTTCGATTAGTCGCACATATTGTAAAAAAATATGATCATCGAAAAGAAGATCTTGATGATTTAATTAGTATAGGTACAATTGGTTTAATTAAAGGAATAGATAGTTATTCTAATAAACATGGTACTAGAATAACTACGTATTGTGCAAGATGTATTGAAAATGAAATTTTAATGTATTTTCGCGGAAATAAAAAGAATAATAGAAACATTAGTCTTAATGAATCAATTGGATTTGATAAAGATGGTAATGAGATCACTTTTTTAGATATTTTGAAAACACCTGATCCTGATTATGCTTTAGATATTCATAAAAAAGATAGTTTAGAACTTTTAAAAAAGTATTTTAAAGTATTAAGTGAAAGAGAAAAAGAAATTATAATAAAAAGATATGGTTTAAATAATACTGATGAAGTAACGCAAAAAGAAATTGCTGAGGAGCTAGGTATTTCTCGTAGTTATGTTTCAAGAATTGAAAAAAGGGCTTTAACTAAGATATTAAGAGAGTTTCTTAAACATGATAATGAAGCTATGTAGGTTTTGGCCTACATTTTTAAAACAGTACTTGACAATATAAGGTACCTTGTATAAAATTATATTGAGGTGAAACATGAATATTCAATTTAAAAAAGGTGTATTAGAATTAATTGTTTTAGTATCAGTTAATAAAAAGGATATGTATGGATATGAACTGGTCATGGAAGTGTCGAAAATTGTTGATATTAATGAAGGTACGATTTATCCGATATTAAAAAGATTAACTAATGAAAAATTTTTTGATACTTACTTGGTTGAATCAAACGAGGGACCACCAAGAAAATATTATCGAATAACTAGTTTAGGTCGGGAAAAAATGAAAGAATTATTAGATAATTGGAAAAAATTTTCCAAATCAGTAAATAATTTTATTGAAGGGAGTATGAAAGGTGAATAAAAAAACATTCTTAAAGAAATTAGAAGAAAAATTAAACATTTTAGAGGAAAGTGAAAGACAAGATATTATTAATGAATACAAGGATATTATTGAAGAAAAAGTGAAAAATGGCAAAACTGAAAGTGAAGCTATTAATGATTTTGGAGATGTTAATGAATTAGTACGCGAAATACTAAAAGCATATAAAATTAATCCTAATTTTGATGAAAAAAATAATAAAAAAGAAGAAGTGCGATTTTGGAATGGTTTGGAAGCAGGTATTCGTACTGTTGCCCATAAACTAGCGCATTTTACTAATGAAATAGTAGAGGGAATAAAAAATAATAACAATAATCTTACAATGGAAAAAGTATTTGAAATTATCATTAAGTTTTTCATATTAATGTTTGTGTTGATACTTTTAAAGTTTCCTTTTTATCTTTTGTATAATATGGGGGTAGTGATTTTTGATTTTGGTCACAATCCAGTGAGTACGATTCTTCTTTTAGGGTGGAAAATGCTTCTTTGGTTTATTTATTTTATTATTTGTTTAGTACTTATTTATGTTTTTTTTCAAACACAGTTGAAAAGTATTGATGATGAAAAAATTGTTAAAAATAATAGTAGAAAAAAAGATTTCGAAAAGAAAGAAAATCAAGAAGAAAAGCAAAAAAAAAAGATAAAATAAATTATTTTTCTATTATTGTTTTGGGCTTTATCACTATTTTGGAACTAATTCTTTTATTGCCGCTACTTTTGGTTAATATAACTTTATTTTTATTTTTATCTGTCATTATTTATTTGATTGTTAAAGGAATTGAAATATATGGTATTTTAATGATTGTTATTGGTTTTATCTTTATTTTTGGAAGTATTTATTTTGCTTTTTTGAATTTTATACATAGTAAAAAAGTGGGATATCATTTAATTTCTTTTGTAATTGGATTAATGCTATTGATTATTGGTTCATTATTTACTTTTGATTACGTTAGAAGTATTAAATATTATGATTATTTACCTAAAGTAAATATTGATACTAAAACTATAACTTATAAAGAATTTGTCTCTAACAATTTAATTGTTGACAATAATGATGATAATGTCTTATTGTTAATCGATAATGATTTAAATGATGGGGAAGTTGTTTTTAAAGTTACTTATTATGAAGATTATGTTTCAGTTGATAAAAAGATATATCATATTTCGAGAAATGATAAAACTATTATTGATTTTTATATCACAAGTAATAAAGGGATTTTCAAAGTTTTGGATGATTTTGTAAAGCATTTAAAAAATCGAGAAATATATGATTATCGAAAATTATTTGATTTTGAAATAGAGGTTTATGCTAATGAAAAAACAATTAAAAAAATTAGTAAAACTTGGGATTGATCAAACAATCCTTTTTTTATTGCAGGAAAAAGAACATTAAAAAGGTATGTTATTAGTGGGAGGGATACAATGAGAAGAGTGCTATTAATATTTTTTTTGATCTTTATGTTTAATATTAATGTAAATGCTACGACAACAACTTATTACTCTGATTATTCTAGTTATGGGCCTTATATTGATGAGAAAGTTGAAAGTGATGAGTTAACTGATGTTAAAAAAACAGTAATGTATCGTTATTACAAAGAAGAAAGAGAAAATGGAGAATATTATGTGAAAGGTCAAAACAATTCATTATATCCATACATTGATGAAGAAGATTTTATTACAACTAATTGGAGTGAATGGACAGATAGTGCCCCAAATGAAGAAGAAGGTAGAAAAATTAAAACAAGGGAAGTTTATTATTATCAAGAAATGAAAAAAGTAAGATATATTCATTTTACAGATATTCGTGGTAGTAATTCTAGGTTAAATATAAATGAAATAATTGTTAGTAATAATAATGAACCTATTTCTTATACGATTTATTGTGAAGGGTGTAATAACGATTTTTATGAAAAGATTACTAATGGGATTATAACTTTTGAAGATTCCTATATACTTGAAGATGGTTATTTAAGGATTGATTTGAATGATTATTATCATTTATCCGATTTGAGTATCAAATTTTATATAACTGATTTTGGTTACGATGAAAAAAGATATACTTTAAGTACAAGTAGAGATTCTTCGATAAATAGTAATATTTATACTTTTGTTGTAACAAGATTGTTTTTTAAAAACAATAATTTTAATGAATATATGGAGCGCAACTACAAGTTGGGTAAATTAATTTTTAGGCAACCCGAATGGGATGAATGGAAAAAAAGTTTATTGCCTATTGATTCATCTTCTACTCGTAGAGTTCAAAAAAAATTAGAGTATAGTTATCAGGATACAATGTATCGATATTATAGATTAAATAAAGTATATGCGGCAAATTATTATGAAAATGCGCCTGAATGTTTTCCTAAAAAGGACGAAAAAGATTATAAAGAATATTATCAAGTAAGAACGAGAGATAAAGTAGTTATTAAGGATGAAATAATTATTAATAATAAACATCAAAAATTAGAAGATTTTATAATTGAAGATACTACTGGTAAAGGGGTTATTGATAGCAATATCAATTATGAGCAAAATGGTTATTATTATGCTTCGTTTATTTTTCCGTTTACTACTATCGATAAATTAGTTTATGTTGATATTCCCGAAAATAATAGGAGTGATGAAAAAGAAGAAAAGCAAGAAGAAAAAGATGAAAAACAAGAAAAAAAAGAAGAAAAGCAAGAAAATAAAAAAGATGCATTAGAAGAAAAAACAAAAGAAAAGATAGAAGAAAAAGTAGAAGTAAAAGAGGAAGAAAGAGAAAAAAAAGAGGATGTTAATAAAATAAGTAATAATAATATAGAAAAAAGTAAAAAAGAGGATAATGTTAAAGAAGAAAAACAAGAAAAAAGAATAACAATGGATGAAATAAGCAATGATGTTGAACAAGAAACAGTAATAGAAACTAAACAACCGCAAAAAATAAATAACACAATTAATAATGAAAATGAAAGTATAATAATTAATGACAAAGAGATAAAAAAAATAGAAAATGTTGAAAAAAAGAAGATAAAAAAAGATTATGTAATATCAGTTTTTATTTTAACAATTATTGGTCTTTTTTGTCTTTATAAATATAAAAAAAGTCGTAATAAATAATCTTCTAGTTTTGTCGAAGTTGTATAAGAACAAAAGGGATTGTGCTAAATTATAATGCGAGGTGATAATATTTTAAAAATTGATACGGAATGCCATAAAGGAGTTTTGTTTGTTCGTTTGAAAGGAAAATTAATTAAAGATACAGTTGATAAATTAAATGAAGAGGTTACAATGTTGATTCGTGATAATGGAATTAAAAATGTTGTTTTTAATATAAATGATTTAACTGTTATAGATATGAAAGGGATTAATGCTTTGCTGTATAATTATGAACTTGTGCGCGATAATAATGGTTATAGTTGTATATGCGGGATAAAAAATTCACTTGTTAGGCATCGAATTAAGAATAGTAGGTTATTAAAATATATGTATGAAAGTAGTGATGAAATTGGGGCATTAAATATTATCAATTTATATAAGGAGAGAGGATATGACAACTGAAATAGCAAATTTAGTACATGAAAATAAAAATCTTATTTATTCAATCGCCCATAATTTCAGACAGTATCATAATAAAGAAGATTTATTTCAAGTTGGTGTGATTGGGATTATTCAAGCATATAAAAATTTTGATGATAAGCATGGTGTTAAATTTACAACTTATGCCTATCCATATATTTTAGGAGAAATGAAAAAATATATAAGAGAAGATAAAGGTATAAAGGTAAGTCGTGATCTTTTGAAATTAAATTTTAAAATAGAAAAAGCTAATATTTTATTGTCACAAAAGTTAATGAGAGAACCAACTATTAAAGAATTAGCAGCTTATTTAGAAGTTCCGGAGTTATTAATTGAGCAGGCTATCAATCTTAATAATGCAATTCAAAGTTTTGAAGAGCCAATTAATAATAATGACAATAAAGAAATGACTTTGCATGATGTTATATCGGGAGTTGAACAGTTAGATTTAGATAGTTTAATTGCTTTAAAGGATGAAATAAAACAATTAGACAAACTCGATCAAAAAATTGTAGTGATGCGCTATTTTAATGATTTTACACAAACGGAAGTAGCAGATATGCTTGGTATTAATCAAGTACAAGTATCTAGAAAGGAACAAAAAATATTACAAAAGTTAAGATCAAGGTTAAATGATTAAAACACTTTTGCAAGTGTTTTTTGATTTGTTGACAAAATTGTATATAACCAAATGAAATATCCATAATAATATTGGAGGTGAATTATGGATAGAAATAGATATAAAGAAATAGTAGATAAGCATACACCTAAAGAAAACCGTTTTTATAATGGAATTATCGCTTTTACCATTGGTGGTTTAATGGGAGTTTTAGCCGAAATTTTATTGAATTTCTATTCTTTCATTTTTGATATACCAACTTCTGAGTCTTC
>JAAYMD010000081.1 GCA_012521575.1 Mollicutes bacterium | reverse complement strand
TTTAAACTTTAAAATCACTTATTTAATATTTGATGAGAATATACATTTCTCATCTTTTTTTAATATATAGTTTTTCTAACTAATAAATTTAGGCTCTTTGTCAAATAGTGTTGATGAATAAAAATCTAAATTTGATAAAGATACCTTTTTTTCTATTATTTAGCTTAAAATATAAAAACACGATTCCTTCATTAAGAAATCGTGTTAGCTGGTACTATTTTACCTCTTCTTTTTGATCTGATTTTTCTAATTTCTCTAAAATTTCTTTTGTTACTTTAATTGCATTTTCACGAATTGAATTAGCCATACTTTCAAAAACAGGTGTTCCTTTTTCCACAGTATACTCAACTAATTCTTCAGCCATATCTTGAACTTTTCTTGCTTTTTGTTTGGCAATTTTCATTACCTTTTCTTTGTCTAAATCTTCTAATTCCATTTTAATTTCAAAAATCTTTGCTTCAATATTTTCACGAACTTCATCAACATCAATGTTTTTTAATTCTTCCAAAAAATCATTGATTGCTCGCTTTAAATCTTGACGTGTTTCACTTCCTTTTTTAGGTGCAAATAAAAATCCAAGACCTAAACCAACTAAAGCACCTGCTAAAAATTTTCCAAATCCTTTTTTCTTACTCATTATCATCATTCCTTTCTTTTTTTTTCCTTTTTTTAAAAAATGACATAATACCCTTAGAAATAAAACTAACAACTCTGTCATTAAACGATACTAAAGTATCAGTAGTATAATCAATAATTTCAAACAACCCATTTAATTTATTTACTTTATAATTAACATCTTCTACTACTCTATCTACCTTTCCAAGGGTTTTTATTAATCTAATTACTAAGATGATTATGGCAATTATTAATACAATTAATAATATGTATAATATGAAAGGTAATATACTTTCATTTAACTTATCCATTACTATCTTCCCCTTTTTCGTACATTGAATCAATTAAATCAAACAAATCTTTTTCTGTTAATTTTTCATCACTGTCTGTTGTTTTTTCATTTTCTTCTGTTATTTTGTTATCACTTTCAAACATTTTTTCCAATTCATCTACTACCATACTTTCTTCTATTTCAATTTCAACATTAGTTTTTTCTTCGCCTGCATCATTAATAGTTATATCTTCAAAAGAAAAATCATCGAAAACATCAGAATCTTTTGTTTCTTTAATTTCATTATTATTATGACTAGAACTTTCATCTTTATTCTTTAATTCTTCAAACAAATCTTTTTCAACAGGTTCTTCCAATTCTTCTTTAAAGAGAATGGAATAAGAATTTAAAATTTGATTTTCTAATTCTTCTTCTAAAGTTCCAAAAGCTTTTTTACGAACCGAATCCACGTCAATTTCTTGAGTTGTAGTAATAGAAGATGTTGAAATCACTTGTTTTTCTATTTTTTTTACAGAAATATCATCTTTGCTGTAGTTTTTATCTAATATTCCATAAACAGGAGAAATAATAGGAGAAAGTTTAAATTTCTTTTCCTCTTTTTTTTCGTCATTTTTATGTGAGTTATATAAATTTTTATTTAATGTTTTTTCTTTAAAACCTGTGTACCTTAAATCTTCAAAATCGCTATCACTAAAAAAAACTGGTGTTGGTTGTTTTTCATCCTTATTTATAATTTCACTATCACTAATTTTTAACTCTGTTTCTTCTTCTTTTGAAGGAGATGCAATTTCCACTTTAATCATTTCTTTTTTTATTGGTTCTACTTCTTCTTCTACTTCATCGGTAAATAATTCTTTAATTTTATCGAAAAAACCCATTTTGTTCACCTCATTCTTCATTTATTATTTCCTCTTCATAGCGCAAAAAGTTTTGTGTTTCCTTTTTGGATGTAAAAATATCATATACTTCTTCCCTGTTAGTAAAAAAATCACTATTTAACATTAATTTAATAACATTATTATTAAATTTAATAGTTGATAAGATATAAGAGGCATCAAGAACAACTTGCTCGATGTCTTGTTTTGCCACCAGTGACTCAATTTTAGCATAATTATACATAAATTCAATAAAATATTTGTCGCCAATTTTATTTATTTCTAAATATCCAGTCTTACCATTAATATCTATAGCTTTAGAATAATATGCATTTTTATCTTCCTTATATTCAACTTTTTTATTATGATAATAACTTATAACATCAACATACAAATAGTAAAAATTACCTTTTGAATATAATTTATTATTTAATT
This sequence comes from Mollicutes bacterium, assembly GCA_012521575.1. Lineage (GTDB taxonomy): Bacteria > Bacillota_I > Bacilli_A > RF39 > UBA660 > DUPI01. The sequence goes on along the minus strand of JAAYMD010000081.1, from coordinate 6,373 downwards.
CGGTCGTATCTAAATAATTTACTCCCCTTGGAATATAGTACTTATAACCTTTTCCTATTTGATTAAATAATTTATTGTCTTTCGATAAAACAACATTTACGATATTATCTATACTTTCTGTATCTATCCTAACAACTGTACAACCAGTAAGTAAAAATACACATAAGATGAGTATCAATTTTTTCATATTACACCTCAGTATTTATATTATACCAAATAATGATGATTACTGTAAGAATAAATATTATCTTTTGTAAATAAAGTGTCTATTCTTTTATTACTTCTACCATATATATAACAGATCCTTTTGAACCAAATTTTTCTTCATATTCAGTCATAATATTATCCGGATAATTATCTTCGTGTAAATCTAATGATATTTTTTCAATTTTGTACTCTTTATCTACTAAAGATTTTAATGAATATTCAAAAAACTTACGATTATCTGTTTTCATTATAATATGAGGCTTTTTTTTAAAAATCAATTCATATTTATTTAAAAATTTTTCACTTGTAAGTCTTCTTTTTTCATGCCTGTTTTTAGGCCATGGATCAGAAAAATTCAAATATAATGTATCAATTTCTCTATCAAAAAAAGCATCCACATTACTAGCATCATCGTTAATAAAAAGAAGATTTGGAATCTTTACATCCTTTACTTTTTCAAGGGCTCGAATTAAAACACTATCGTATTTTTCGATCCCCACAAAATTAATATCAGGACAATTTAATGCTTTTTCAACAATAAATTTACCTTTTCCAACACCTATTTCTAAATGAATAGGATTATTATTACCAAATAGTTCTTTATACCGTCCTTTATTCATAATAGGTTCTTTTATTACATAATCTGAATTTTGAACGATTTCCTCTGCACCTTTTACTTTTCTAAGCCTCATACTATCCCTCACATCAATTATACCACGTAATTAAAAATAGATAAATTATTCTTGTGGAAAAAATTCATATTCATAAATTTCTGAAACTTTTCTAATTAAAATTTCCGATGATCGCAAAAAAGGTTTTTTAGTTATCGGATTTTTTATTGTTTGCTCAACATACCCTTCATCCATTAACATTCCTAAAGTAATTGTTATTTCTTCCCCCTCTTCTTTTGGTAATAATACCTTATTTTCAGATGCCCAACTCTTGGCCATTAAAATAATATTATTTACTTGCTGTTCATACATTTTTTCTTTTGTCTCACTAATATATTTATCAACAGTGGGGAACGCTAAAATAGCGATTAAACTAAGCAGTACCATCACCGATAATATTTCAAGCAAGGTGAAACCTTTATTTTTTTTCATATCATCAACCTCTTTATACTCTCATTTATAATATTATTATACCTTTTTATATTATTTTTGTAAATTAAAAAAACAACTATTCAGTTGCTTTTTCTTGTGAAATTACTTCTTCACCTTTATAAGTCCCGCATTCTTTACATACACGATGCGGTTTAACATCTGCACCACATTTTGGACATTTTGTTGTCACATTAGCATTTATTTTATAATGTGTGCGACGCATTCTTTTTCTTGTTTTGCTTGTTTTTCTAAATGGTACAGCCACCTTAAACACCTCTTTCTCATAATAATTTTTTTAATTTTTCAAATTCAGAATTAATATTTTTACTTTCTTCCGTATTCGGTATAAATTTCCATCCATCACCTTCCGCCTGAAAGCCTTTTGCATTTTCACTCACAACCTTCATCGGAATCTCGACTAATATATTTTCCCATATTATCGGAAAAATATCAATAGTATTTTCATTATTTTTAACTATTTCTGGATTTTCTTCTATTATTTCACTTAATTTTTTATTAATTTTAATATTAAAAGGATAATTAACAGGCTCTAATGTTAGAGAACATTTTAATTGAACAAGAATATAAAGGAAAACCTATATTTATGGATAAATAAAAAAGATACGTTTTGTATCTTTTTATTATATCTTCACATTTTTTGACAGTTTTTACAATAATATGTTCCCCTTCCACCTACTTTTATTTTTATAATAGGTGTATTACATTGCGGACAAGGTTCATTTTCTTTACCATGAACTAATAACTCTTGCTGAAATCTTCCATGAACCCCTTCGCTAGAAGTATAACTTCTTATAGTTGTCCCTCCAGCTTTAATGGCTCGCTTCAAAACACCTCGGGTATTATCAATAATTAATTGAAGTTGCTGTTTAGTCAACTTTTTAGCTTGTTTTAAAGGATTTATTTTACTTAAAAATAGTATCTCATCAGCATAAATATTACCTATTCCTACAATTATTTGTTGATCTAGTAAAACACTTTTAATGGGAAGATTTTTTTTCTTATACTTGCTTTTTAAATAATCAACTGTTAAATTATCATCATCTGGCTCTAACCCCAATTTTTTTAATACAGGAAAATCATAAATTTCTTTTTTAATAACTAAATTCATTTTACCAAATTTACGAGTATCTCTGTATCGAAGTTCCTCTTTATCATCAAATACAAAAACAACGTGTTCATGTTTATCCAAAGCTTCTGTTGTTTTTTTTATATTATATTTACCTTCCATCCTTAAATGACTTAACAAATAGTAATCATTTAACTCAAACATTAACCATTTTCCACGTCGATGAATATTAACAATTTGTTGATTTATAATTTTGCTTTTAAACTCATCTACTTTTGGATATTCTATTGTTTTTTCATAAAAAATTTTTACATCAACAATTTTTTTATTTAAAATTTTAGTTTTCAAAACTTCTTTTACTGTTTCAACTTCTGGTAGTTCAGGCATTTTCCAAATCACCTACAATTACCTTTTGTTTTATATCATTAATACCTATTATATTTTTTACATTAAAAATTAAATCATCAGTTATTTTACTAAAATAAAGTTCAATTTTTTGATTACTTTCAATAGGTAATTTTAATCTTTGGGCCAAAACAGTTCCCATATTTATTAATTCAATGTTATTATTAAAAAAATTTAATATTTTTTCTTCTAATAAAGGATAATGAGTACATCCTAGTACTAGTTTTTTTATATTTTGCTCTTTTAACGGTGTTAAATACTCCTTAATTTTGGCGTCACATAATGGTGTATTGATTTGATTATTTTCAATAATTGGGACAAAATAAGGACACTCCTTTGTAATAATATCATCCGCAAAAACATTACTTTTTATGGTCATCGTTGTAGCTATAAGTCCAACATCATTATATTTATATTTTTTTATTTCATCAACAGTTGGACTTATAATGTCTAAAATAGGCACTTTATATTTTTCTTTAAATTTTTCATCTATATTAGAACTAATGGTTCCACAAGCAATGATAATTAAATCTACTTTTTTATTTATAAGAAATTGAATGATACTATCTGCCAAAAATAAAAGTTCATCTTTACAACGACTACCATAAGGTACATTTAAAGTATCACCAAAATAAATATAATGGTGATTAGGATGATACTTTACCAATTCCTTTAAGACATTAAGACCTCCAACACCTGAATCAAATACTCCAATTTTCATTCTATATCATTTACTATTAATCTTTTCAATATTACCCATATAAGGTCTTAATACTTCAGGTATATTTATACTTCCATCAGCATTTAAATTATTTTCAATGAGTGCTATTAACATGCGAGGAGTGGCCAACACAGTATTGTTTAAAGTATGAGCATAATACTTTTTGTTCTCATCTTTAATACGAATACCTAGTCTTCTACTTTGTGCTTCTGTTAAGTTTGAACAACTTGCTATTTCAAAATATTTTTGTTGACGTGGACTCCAAGCTTCTATATCTAAACTTTCATATTTTAAATCAGCAAGATCACCTGAACAACATTCTAATGTACGAACTGGAATATTTAAAGATCTAAATAATTCAACCGTATAATTCCACATTTTAGTATACCATTCTTTACTTTCATCTGGATGACACACAACAATCATTTCCTGTTTTTCGAATTGATGAACACGATAAATTCCGCGTTCTTCAATACCATGTGCGCCTTTCTCTTTTCTAAAACATGGAGAATAACTTGTCAATGTTATTGGCAATTCATTCGCATCAATAATTGTATCTTTAAATTTCCCAATCATTGAATGTTCACTAGTTCCAACTAAATATAAATCTTCGCCTTCAATTTTATACATCATCGCATCGCGTTCTTCAAAACTCATAACACCATCAACTACATCTCCCCTAATCATGAAAGGAGGAATAACATAAGTAAATCCTTTGTCAATCATAAAATCTCGAGCATAAGCTAAAACAGCTGAGTGAAGACGCGCAACATCGCCCATTAAATAATAAAATCCACTACCACTTACACGACGGGCACTATCTAGATCAATACCACCTAAATTTTCAAGAATATCAATATGATAAGGAACTTCAAAATCATACTTTGTTTTTTCACCAAAAACTTCTCTTTCAACATTTTCACTATCATCTTTTCCAATCGGAACAGTATCAGCCATAATATTTGGAATTTTCATCATAATTTCTTTAATTTTGGCTTCAAGTTTAGTTTCTTCCGCTTCTAATTCCTCTAACTTTTTATTAATTTCACCAACTTCTTTTTTTATCTTTTCAACTTCTTCATATTTTTGTTCACGGACAAGTGCACCAATTTCACTTGATTTCTTATTTCTAGTTCCTCTTAATTCGTCAGCTTCTTGCTTAATTTCTCGATATCTAACATCCAATTTAAACACCTCATCAACTAAAGGTATTTTTTCATCCTGAAATTTTTTTCTAATATTTTCTTTTACTAACTCTTTATTATTTCTTATTAAGTTAATATCAATCATTTTGCTCTCTCCTTTTCCTATTTTTTTATAAAAAAAGCTATTTTTATAGGAGCATCAAAATGCGGTGCCATCCTACTCAAATAGCTTAATTTAAGTAACGGTCATCCCGGGAATGTTTACATTCCACTCTGGAGTAGATTCACAAAAGATTATTACTAGTTTCCACCAACCACTAGCTCTCTACAAATAATTACTTTTGCTACTTTTCTCCTTCAACGCATTCAAATAACTAATTTACTTTTTAAAATATTATCATTTTTTACACTTTATGTCAAGAAACATAAAAATTTTAATTTTATTTCTTTCTAGAAAAATCAATTTTATATTCCTTAATTATATTCTATAAACGAAATTATTTATTCCTTTTAATGATTTGAGATTATATTAATATTCCAAACATCATGTAAATATTTTTAACTATATCTAATCAATTTTCAATGTTGAATTTTTTTTCTTTTCATAATGACTAAATTTTTTCAACTATTTTTCATAAATCATTTTACTTATTCATTTCCTCAACTGTAACATTTGTAAAATAAATGATATTTGTTTTTAGCACCAACCTATTTTTTGTATTAAAATAATTTTATTTATTGGTTGTTTGCAATTTTGCAATTATATATTTTTTTAAAATTAAATCATCTAACATTATAATTTTTACCCCATACAAATATTTGCCCATCTATGATACCAGCTATTAAATTGTTAACAGAAAAATTTGTGTCGTCTCTTCTTAAAACTTGAACATTATTTATGTAAGGTAATTTGGTCAAAGTTGAAAAATTTTCAGGACAAACATATACATCGCCATCACTTTTTATAGCAATAATACCACTTTTTGATCTTTTGCCTTTAAACGCAAGTTCAATATCTTCTGCTTTTCCATCAATATACTTATACACCTCATAACCAAGTGTTCCACAATCATTAACACTCGTATCTTTATTTTTTAATACATTATCAGCATGTTTTAATTCAGCCGCCCTCACTATAGCATATGCAGAGTTTTGAAATGATGCTTTTTGTGCTTCTTCCACAATATTTAAAACACTTGAAATTGTAATTAATAAAATTATTGCTAATACTACGATAACCCCCAACAATTCAATTAATGTGAATCATTGTTTTTTCATATTAATACGTCATCCTTCCTAAAAAAATGAATAATTAAAAAACATCAATAGATTTCATGTTATTTCATACTATACTATAATAAAATCATAGCATGCGCAAAATGAGAATGCAACTAGCCTTATATTAGATTTACAACGACTAAACCTATAAATTTAGTTAAAATCTTGACTTTTAATGATCAAGATATGATTATTTACACCACATAAAAAACAATTATTATTTTTAATACTATTTTCAAAATAATATATATTTTTACATCAATTTAAATAAAAAAGATACAAAGGTATCTTTGTGAACTGCCTCCACCTATAGAGGTGGTGGCTTCGTGGTCAATACTCCAATCGGAGCAAGTTTACCCACGCTCAAAGGGCTGTTCCATCCCCAAAATGTACTAAAGCTAAATTGCCAGCTTCAGTAAATTTAGAC
>JAAYMD010000080.1 GCA_012521575.1 Mollicutes bacterium | reverse complement strand
CCCTTAATGGGCTTTAAACTCATAATAATGGCGTCCTCGGAGAGATTCGAACTCCCGACCGACGGCTTAGCTTACCACTATGGTTTTCACCACTAACCTTTTGTTAAGGTTATTTGTGGTCTGGACTATATCTTCACCTTTTCAGGTGCGACACGTATAGTCTCTACGGAACCTCGCAATAATCAACAATAAACTCAATATTGATTTGTTGATTATTATTCGGTGTTTTTACCATCAAACTATTTAGTTTGATCCTTCAAAACACCTAAACCTCCTTTTTCATATCAATACTAAGGAGATTACGAGTTTCCTCGGTGTTGCCATCAGCACTACCTGTTAAGGTTCCACCGATATAGTGTCGTCCACTTTATAGGTTTTTGTTTCCCTATAAAGGCTCCTATTTGAAGGCCGTTGCTCTATCCAGCTGAGCTACGAGGACTTGATGTTCCAAGGGAACATCTTAAGTATACAACATTTTTTTAATTTATTCAAGAGTTTTCAACACTTTTTTGGTCACTTCTTTATCATCTACTTCAATTACTACCTCTTTTACATCATAATTATCCTTTATTGATAAGCAAATTGTATAGATAACTTCTTCCAAAATTTGTTCATTAATATTATCACTAAAAATATAACTATTAAATTTTAAATGCATTAAATCATCCGTTTTTTCAACAGCCAACAACTTAGCATTATTTGATAAAAAACTCATTAAATTACCATCATAAACATGACTACTACTTAATTCATCAATAACAATTTGAATTTTCTCCCGATTATCATTTACATATTTAGTTACTGGTACATAATAGTAATTATCATTATACTTATTTAAATAGTATATTGTTATTTTATTAACATCTTTGTATGTTTGCATATCATATTTTTTATTAATTCCAAATTCCCTGTTTAAAGTACTTGGTAAGTTAATTTTAGTTTTCGGTAATTTTGTTAAAATATCACCTTCAACATATAAAATGATATTTTTTACTTCATCAATACTAGTTAAAGTATATACAATAGCTTCAACCATTTTTTCTTCTAATTCTGCCCTTATATCTAATACCTCTTTAGATAAATTAATTTTTAATAGCCCTTCTTCATATTTAATGCTTAAAATTCTAGTATCACTTGGTAAAATTGAATTAAAACCACTTGGTATTTTACTTTCTCCTGTACCTCCTTTAATTAATATTTCCATTAACTCTTTTGCTTTCTGTTCTATTTCTTGATTACTGCTAACAACCACTTCCGTTCGTCCCAGCATATTGTAACTATCCAATAAATAAATAACATGTGTGTCAACATCCGTATTAATATATTCTAATTTTTGAGGAAGTTGTTCATGAAAATCTTTTTTTGTTTCAGGAAGAACATATATAAGAGAAAGAGCAAGGAGGGCAACTGTTGGTATTAATAGTTTTCTAGCTAACATTTCTTTTAACATATTCCACCTCTATATATGTATATGAAAAAAATCGCTTTTTAATGCGATTTTTATAACGAAAGTTCCCCAAGTTTCAAAAGTTCTACAACAGCACCAGCTCGCCCTTTTACTCCTAATTTTTGCATGGCGTTAGAAATATGATTACGAACAGTTTTTTCACTAATATTTAAAACATCTGCTATTTCAGCCGTTGTTTTATTTTGGATAAGCAATTCAAATACTTCTTTTTCTCTTTTGGTTAGAATGCTTTTATTCATTATTTCCCTCACTTCCTAAGTTGGGTGGTTGATATTTACTCATAATATTTTATGATAATTGTATCTTTTAGTGAGAGTTTTAGCCCATAAACAAAAAAAACTCTACAAATGATAGAGTTATTTTTGAAATTTAACCGATATATACATTTTATTATTATAATTTTTTTGAATAGCTCGCATAATATTGTTAGCTAAGGCACTATCATGCTTATCACTAGCAACTACCACACGAACTTGATTCCCATCAATTTTAACAAATGATTTAAGATTAAATTCTCCTTCAATTTGCTTCTCTAATTTTTCTTCCTCGCCTCTTGTTAAATTTATTAATTTTAATTTTTCAAAAGCGTTATTTTTTTCATCTACACTAGCATCGATATTAGTTAAAATCATTTTTAAATCATTGATTTGCTGTTGATATTGTTCATCTGCTTCAATCCTTAAAGCAGTTAGAATTTCACTTTCCTCAACAACTACTACTTCACCTGTGTCATCATCTTTATTATTACTATAATCTTTATTTGAATTAATCAACAATAATTCTGGTGGCATTGTTATATAGTATACACTTAAGACTAAAATTAAACTAAACAACGTAAGAAACCATATTCCCCTTTTATTTATCATCTCATCCCTCCTAGTGATATCTAATATATTATATTTGAATGATAAGTAAATATTACTAAATTTTATCACAATAATAATACTTGACAAAATTAATAACTACTTCTATAATAATAACCAATTATTTTTTAAGGTGATGATTATGGCAGTAATAAATATTAGTTTAGATGATTTAAAAAAATTAAAATGTTTAAAAACAAGTGGACATAATAATGGTGGAAAATTACATATTTATAACGATGAATTGTTATATAAAATTTTTTATGATCGTAATTTTTTTATCGATGAAAAAGAAAGAAATGTTGATTTCTTAAGTAAACTAAGCATTCCTAATTGTACACCTCCTATTGATAAAATATTAATAGATGGAAAGTTTTATGGATATAGTTTAAAATATATTAAATGTGCTCAAACTTTTAAAGAAGGAATAAATAATGTTAGTTTATCATTAAAAAGAAAACTGGAAATAATTAAAGATATTTATATACCTTTAAAATATTTACACGCAAAAGAACTATATTTAGGAGATGTTCATTTAGACAATTTTATTTATGATAATCAAAAAGGATATTTAATTGATTTAGATGATGTTAGATTTAAATATGATGATTTTAAATTCAAAACATACTATAATTTAAGAGAAACTCAATTTTCGCCACTAATTGTTGTCGAAAATGCCAATACCGACAATATTAAAACTACAATATGTTCTTTATCGTTTATTTATGGTATTAATATTGAAGAATATATTAAAAACAATAGCATTGAAAGTTTATGCCAAATAATAAAACAATTATCTCTTAGTAAATCAACGAAAAATTACATAATTGATAATTTAAAAAATTTGGATGGTACCCTTTCATATTTTGGAGAATACTTAGATGAATTTGATGATCAAAGTTTGTCATATAATAAAGAAAAAATATTAAAACTAATAAAAAAATAGACCGTTTAGGTCTATTTTTTGTTATTAATTTCATCAGTTATCATGGTGATAAATTCTTCTGGAGTAGCAGTGATAGTTTCATTAGTTCCGTATCGGCGATAACTAATTAGATTATCTTCAATTTCCCTATCACCTACAATAATTGAATATGGATATTTTTTTATTTGACTTTCACGCATGCGATAACTCAATTTCTCATCACGATCATCCAAATTAATACGAATGTTGTGACTTTCT
>JAAYMD010000079.1 GCA_012521575.1 Mollicutes bacterium | reverse complement strand
GAAGATCCGTTGGAAATCCGGGATAACCTATTGTTTTAACGTTGATAGGTTTTAAATTTTCATGTTTTGAAACAATCAAATAATTATCATGAATATCCATTTTAACGCCCATTTCTTTAAGTTTTAATATTAAACTTTCTATATGCTCAGGAATAATATTATTTATTTTTAAATTTTTTCCCATTAAAGCACCAGCAATAACATAAGTTCCGGCTTCAATTCGATCAGGTATTACTTCAGCAAAACCGTGTCCTAATTTCTCAACACCGACAATTCGAATTTCGCTAGTTCCAGCTCCTGTGATTTTCGCCCCCATATTATTTAAAAATATAGCTACATTAACAATTTCTGGCTCCTTGGCTGCATTTTCAATAATTGTTTCACCTTCAGCTTTAACTGCGGCAAGCATAGTATTGATCGTTGCGCCAACACTTGGCATATCTAAATAAACACGTCCACCAACTAATTTGTCAGCAAAAATGGTAAATTTGTTATTTTCTTCTATCACTGTTGCGCCAAGCGCTTCAAAACCCTTTAAGGTTTGATCAATTGGCCTAGCGCCAATTGAACATCCCCCAGGAAAAAACATTTCCACTTTTTTGTATTTTCCTAGGAGTGCTGACATGAAATAATAAGAAGCGCGAAGTTTTTTTGAAATATTTTCTGGTATTTCTTTGTTTACAATATTTTTTGAATCAATAATAATTGTATCATTATCCCTTTTTACTTTTGCTCCTAAATAAACAAGAATTTCAATTAATGCATCAATATCAGATATATTTGGAACATTATTAATAACGACAATATCATCAGAAAGAAGAGCAGTAGGAACAAGAGCAACAGCACTGTTCTTGGCTCCACTGATATTTATTGTACCTTCTAATATATGTCCACCTTCAATTTCAATTTGTTTCATGATTTACCTCCATTAAATCTATTATATTTATATGAATACCTATTAATTTAGTGTTTAAATTTTATTTATACTATTTGTTAAAATTAATTTTTCAACAATTGTTTTCTTAAAAGCTTCTTCTCCAGCTTTAATTATTTTTCTTGGATCATAAACATCTTCATTATTACTTAAAAATTCACGTACTTGTTTTGACCAAGCAATTTGCAAGTCAGTATTAATATTGATTTTACTAATTCCACAACTTAGAGCTCTTTTTATATCTTTTTCTGAAAGTCCAGAAGCGCCGTGCAACACTAGTGGGATATTAGTTTTATTTTTGATTTCTAACATTCTATCAAATTGAAGATTTGGTTTTCCTTTATATAATCCATGAACACTACCTAAGGCAGGTGCAAGAAAATCAATATTTGTTTCGTTTACAAGTTTCACAGAATCTTCTGTTTTAGCAAATAATATTTTACCTTCAACGGTATCTTCTTCACCACCAATTTGTCCAATTTCAGCTTCAACTGTTACATTATGTTTTTTGGCATAATCGGTTACTTTTTTAGTAATTTCAATATTAGTTTTTAAATCATATTTAGAAGCATCAATCATTACTGAAGTAAAACCTGCATCTATTGCCTTTTTACATGTTTCAAAATCCGAACCATGATCAAGATGAAGAACCACCGGAATAGTGATATTTAAATCTTTAAGTAAACCTGTTACCATATTATAAACGGTATTAAAACCCCCCATGTATCTGGAAGCGCCACAACTCACTCCTAAAATAACAGGCGCTTTATTTTTTTCGCATTCTTCTAATATAAATTTGGTCCATTCTAAATTATTAATATTAAACTGGCAAACAGCATAACCATTTTTCATTGCTTTTGTTAATATTTCTTTGGCATTTACTAACATTTTTAACCTCCTTTTAATATGATAAATGTTTTTGGTCTTAAAGTCAATAAAACAAGATTTCAAGTGTAAATAAAAAGTAATCTGCAAGTTGTAAAAGATATTTATTTATATTATAATAATGTAAGCAATGGGGGTGCTACGGTGGAAAATATTCTTGTGATTAAAGACTTAAACTTTAAATATCATAATAAACCCATCTTTAATAATTTTAATTTAACCATCAAAAAAGGAACTTGGGTGACTGTGATTGGTCCAAATGGAGGAGGAAAAAGCACACTTATTAAAATTATTGTTGGGCTTCTTCCAGCAGAAGGTTATATTGCGGTTGATAATATCTTAAAAAATAAAGATAATATTAAAGAAATTCGTAAAAAAATAGGAGTTATTTTTGAAAATCCTGAAAATACCTTCGTTGCTGAAACAGTTATGGATGAAATAGCATTCGCCCTAGAAAATTTAGAAATGAATAAAGAAGAAATAAAGCAAAAAATTATGGAAGTAAGCGAATATCTAAATATTACTGATATTTTAGAAAAAAATCCTTTTCAATTAAGTGGTGGACAAAAACAATTAGTTGCCCTTGCAAGTGTTTTAGTTTTGGAACCAAAAATTTTAATTTTAGATGAAGCTATTAATCGTGTTGATTATTTAGATCGTGAAAATATTTTAAAAGTTTTACAAAAATTAAATAAAGAAAAAGGAATTACTATTATCAATATTACTCATGATATTGAAGAAGCATTATATGGTGATGATGTAATTCTTATAGATAATGGAAAAATAATTTTAAACGGAAGTAAAGAATTGGTTTTTAAAGAAGAAAAAATCTTTAATAAAATTGGTCTTGATTTACCATTTATGGCAGAATTATCTCTTAATTTAATGTATTATGATTTGGTTGATAGGATGATTTTTGATATGGATGAAATGGTGGATACATTATGGAAATAAAGTTTGAAAATGTTGGATATATCTATAATGAAAAAACCCCTCTTGCCAAAGAAGTATTAAAAGATTTAAACATAGAAATCAAACCAAATCAAATAAATGCCATAATTGGTAAAAGTGGAAGCGGAAAAACAACTATTATCGAGATGATTAATGCTTTAATTATACCGACAACCGGAAGAATTAAGGTAGATAATTTTTTAATTGAACCAGAAAAACGAATAGTCAATATTGAATTACTTCGTTTTCAAGTGGGACTTATTTTTGAATTTCCCGAAGAGCAATTTTTTAATTCTACAGTTGAAAAGGAAATTAGTTTTGGATTAAAAACTTTTAAATATAAAACAGATGAAATTAATAAAAGAGTTAAAAATGCTTTACAGATGGTGGGACTTGATGAAAGTTATTTATCAAGAAATCCTCATACATTAAGTAGTGGGGAAAAAAGAAAGGTTGCAATTACATCAATTCTTGTATTTAATCCAAAAGTTATCATTTTTGATGAACCAACAGTAGGACTAGACAGCAATAGTAAAAATAATTTAATAAGATTAATTAAAATGCTAAAAAACAAATACCACAAGACTATTGTTATTGTCAGTCAAGATGTTGATTTTTTACATAAATTAGTAGATTATATATTTGTTTTAAGTGATAAAAAAATTATTTTAGAAGGAAATAAATATGAAGTGTTTTCGCAAGTTGAAAAATTAAAAGAACATGGAATAGGAGTTCCAAAGATTATTGAATTTACACATAAAATATTAGTAAATAAGGGAGTAAAAATGGGTTATAGGGATGAAATTAAAGATTTAATTAAGGATATCTATCGCCATGTTACATAATTATGTAATGATTGGAAGATATTACCCTATAACCTCGAGAATTCACAATATGAATCCGTTATCCAAAATTTTATGTACTATTATTTTTGTTGTTCTACTGTTTTTAAGTAATGATTTATTTTTTACAGGCCTTATAACATTATTTGTGATATTAATAGTACTAATGACAAAAGTGCCTTTAAAAATTTATTGGCAAGCATTAAAATCATTAAAAATATTAATCTTTTTTATAATTATTATTAATCTTATTTTCAATGTTGAATATCAAACTATTATTATTCTTGTAATGAGGTTGATATTAATTGTCTTATATACTTCGGTCTTGACCCTTACAACACCACCAACTGAAATAACTTATGGTTTAGAAAAGTTTTTTACCCCTCTTCGTTTAATTGGTATCCCTGTTAATAAAATGGCGCTTTCGTTAAGTTTGGCAATTCATTTTATTCCAACAATTATTGACCAAGCTAGTAAAATTATGAAAGCTCAAACATGCCGAGGTATTAATTACACTACTTCTAAAATAAAAGATAAGTTGATAGGTTTTAAATCGCTTTTAATACCTATGATTATTAACTCAATAAAAAAAGCTGATATTCTTGCTATGTCAATGGAATTAAGACTTTATAATATAACATCTAAAAGAACAAATTTCAGGATGAATAATTGGGGGTTCTTTGATACATATATGCTTTTAGTTCATTCAACAATTTTAATTTTATTAATAATTAGAGAGGTAATGTTATGAAGTATTTAATGACTTTTTCGTATGATGGTTCGAATTATAAAGGTTTTCAAAAGCAACCTAGAGCTAAGACGATTCAAGGGGAAATTGAAAAAATTTTAAAAATTATTAATAATAATGAAGAAGTATCAATTCATGCTAGTGGAAGAACCGATGCGGGAGTGCACGCTTTAAATCAAAAAGCGCATTTTGAGCTTGATACAAAAATTTCTTGTGAAAAATTAAAAAAGGCATTAAATAGTATGCTCCCTGATGATATATATGTAAAGGAAATTGTTGAGGCAAAAGATAATTTTCATGCAAGATATGATGTTAAAGCTAAGGAATATATATATAAAATAAATATGGGAGAATATGATCCAATTGAAAGAAATTATGTTTATCAGTATAATAAACGTTTAGATGTTGTTGAAATGGAACGAGCTTTAAAATATTTAGAAGGAGAGCACAACTTCAAAGCGTTTACTAAAGCCGATGAACAAAAAGATGATTATGTTCGAACCATAATTCAAGCAAAATTAACCCGAGATATGAGAAATGTTAATAAAATTACCATTTCTTTTGTGGGTACAGGTTTTTTAAGGTATATGGTGAGAAATATTGTTGGCACTTTAATTGAAATTGGTGAAGGAAAACGAAAAAGTGAAGATATTATTGAAATTTTAAAATCTCAAGATCGAAGACAAGCAGGAAAAACGGTTAATCCTGAAGGACTTTATTTAAAAGATGTATTTTACTAAAAAAGCGAAGTATCCATTCTTCGCTTTATCTTTTTGAAATTTATTAAAAAAGTGGAAATATTATTTATAAAAGCATATGTTATTGTTGACAAGTAAAATAAAATTTAGTACAATTTAAACTGGTACATTTTATTATCCACTTTTCCCACTTTTTCCCGCTATTATAAGTGTTAACGGCGCT
>JAAYMD010000078.1 GCA_012521575.1 Mollicutes bacterium | reverse complement strand
TTTAAAGGAGCCCCAATTAAAAATTGGCTATTATATTATCCAGTAGAAAAATGGTTATCTAGGTATACAGATTGTTTGATTACTATTAATGATGAAGATTATGAATGTGCAGTAAAGAAAAAGTTTAAAGCTGGTTTTATAAAAAAAGTTAATGGAGTAGGAATTGATTTAAATAAATTTATTCCTCAGACAGTTGAAAAGAAGAAAGAGTTAAGAAAAAAATATGGATATGATGAAAATGATTTTATTTTAATATATGTTGGTGAATTAAATCATAATAAAAATCAAGGTTTAATTATAAATGTTGTTGATGTGTTAAAAAACAAAATTTCTAATATAAAACTTTTACTTGTGGGTGATGGCAACCTAATGGGACAGTATATGAATCAAGTTAAAAAATTAAATTTAGAAGAATATATTAATTTTTTGGGATATCGCAAAGATATTCCAAATCTTATGGCTATTTCTGATATAGCAGTTTCAGCATCTAGAAGAGAAGGATTACCTGTTAATGTTATGGAGGCTATGGCAACAGGATTACCATTAGTAGTAACGGACTGCAGGGGGAATCATGATTTAATTAGAAATGGTGAAAATGGTTATGTTGTTGATATAAATGACGTAGAAAATTTTGCTAATGTAATTGAAGAACTTTATAGTTCACAAGAATTAAGAGAGAAATTTAGACAAAAAAGCCAAGAATTTATTAAACAATATTCGATTGAAAGTGTTATGAAAGAAATGAATGAGATTTATGTAAAATATCTAATGGAGTCATAAAGGAGGATTAAAATTGTTATATTCTATATTAGGAGTTATTGGAGCAGAAGTGAGTAAAGAATATAAATGGGTAGATACTCTTATATTAGAATCTTCCATAGCAAAGAAATGTACTAAAGAAGAGTATGAAAAATGCAAGCGATTTATTAAAATATATTATAGTCCCAAAATAAATATACAAAATTACCGTGAAATTTCAAAAGGACTATATATTTCAGAAAATGGATTTTATGATAGAGAATATGGTGTGCAAATAACTATAACTGATGATAAAAATGTAAGAATTAATACTAGTCAAGAATGTAATGAATGGTTAATTATAATTATATATTTGCTTTTGATTAAAGAAAATTATTTATTAATTCATTCAGCAGGTTTACTTAAAGATAATAATGTATTTCTCCTTCCTTCTTGGGGCGGTGTTGGAAAAACTGCCTGTGTTGCTAAAATGGTAAGAGAACAAGAATGGAATTTGCTAGGTGATGATATTGTTGCAATTAATGAATATGGCATAGCAAAACCATTTTTAAAAGATTTTGTTATTTATCCATACCATAAAAATTTATTTCCTACTTTATTTAAAGGGAATAAGAAGCCGATTGTACCTGTTTCAATGAATAATTTTGTTAGTCGAATGGTTCCTTATATAAAGCCAATTTTGCGAAAATTACCTGGTTTGTTGGCGTTTTTACGAAAAAATAATCCGCAATCAGTAAAAATATCACCAATTAAAATTTTTGATAGTAAATATTTAGGTGGAGAAGGTAAGATAAATACTTTGATATGGTTAGAACGTGTAAAAAGTATGTCTTGCAATAAATGTGATTATTCTTTGTTAACAATAGATGAGATTGCATCAAAAATAATAAGCGTATCTATGCTTGAAATTTTTTCAAGTAAATTAAATGCAATATGTGTATTGTGTGGTTGTGGTCTGATAGATTTTGAGGATGTGTTTATTAAACCTTATGATATTCTTATTAAAGCTATTAAAAATGCAAAAGCATATATATTGAAATTACCTGTTTCTATGGATATTAATATTGTACCTGACAAACTATTAGAGTTTTTAGAAAATATAAGAGTAGGGGATATAAAATTATGAAATTAGTATTTTTAACAGATCATAAATTCATTAGGGATAAAAATGATATTCTATATACTACGGGACAAATTACTAGAGAATATCTTAGTAGATATATACCATATTTTTCAAAAATTATTGTATTGGGTAGGGAATCTGAATTAACTGTTGAAAATAAGAATAAGTGTGTTGAGCCTGTTAACTTGTTTTCAGAGCGAATTATCTTTAAGTTAGTAAAATGTAAGGAATCAAAAAGGGATATGATAAATTCTTATTGTGAATTAATAAAACTTAGTAAAAAAGAGATTTTTAATTGTGATTTTATTATCTTTAAAATGCCTAATATTTCTAGCATTTTTGCTGTTAAATATGTTCAAAGATATAAAAAACCTTATTTAATTGAACTTGTAGGTTGTCCATGGGATGCTCTTTGGAATCATAGTTTAAAAGGCAAAATTATTGCACCATATATGTATTTCAAGACCAAAAAACTTGTTAAAGATGCAAAATATGTAGTTTACGTTACAAATGAATTTTTACAAAAAAGGTATCCTACAGAAGGTAAATATGTAAACTGTTCTGATGTGGTTTTAAAAGAATTTGATGACAATGTTTTAATGAATAGATTAAATAAAATTAACACTATGAAAAACAACAATAAAATAGTTCTTGGAACTATAGCTGCGGTTGATGTTAGATATAAAGGACAACAATATGTTATTAGAGCTTTAGGGAAGTTAAAGAAACAAGGTATAACAAATTATGAATATCAACTTGTTGGTGGTGGAGATCAGACATATTTAAAATCAGTAGCTGAAAAATATAATGTTACAGAACAAGTTAAGTTTTTGGGAACAATACCTCATGATAAGGTTTTTGAATGGCTTGATACAATAGATATTTATGTACAACCGAGTAGTACTGAAGGATTACCACGAGCTTTAATCGAAGCTATGAGCAGAGGGCTTCCAGCTTTTGGGTCAAATGTTGGTGGTATACCTGAATTATTAGACTCTAAATTTATTTTTTCTAAAGGAAGAAAAAAAGTAGATGAAATTTGTAATATTTTGCAATCTTTCGATCAAGATACAATGAGAGAACAGGCAAGGAGAAATTATGAAGAGGCAAAGAAATATGATAGTGAAATAATTGAAGAGAGAAGAAGAAAATTTTTTGAAAAATTTATAGAAGAAAATAAAAAATATAAAAGTTGATTTTTGTTATTGATTTTAGAGTAAATTTTATATTACATAAAATATTCAACTAAATTAGGGTTTATTTTATTAATTAAGCGAATTTCATAAAAATAAAGCTTGATT
>JAAYMD010000077.1 GCA_012521575.1 Mollicutes bacterium | reverse complement strand
TTCATTAATTAATTTTAAATCAGGATTTTCAATTGTAAAATACATAAAGAAAGTAACAAATACAGCCACTGATGTTACAAGCAAAATTTCAGGATGAGAAAATTGAATAGCTGCTGCTACAATACTTAAAATTATATATGCAAACATAGGTAAATACTTGTTAGTTTTAACATCTTTAAATTTTATCAATATACAAATAAGCATAATTGCAAAAGCTATTGCAGAAACAGTATATAATAAATCTGCTCCTGGACCATAAGTATATACAACCCCATCAACGCTATAATTGTGAAGCGGTAAAATGAAAATGAGAGCTAGACAAATAGTAAAAGTAAGTATTATTAGGGGCAAAACGTAGCGAAAAAAATACTTTTTTAATTTTTCAATATTTTTAGAATTTTTAAATGATATTACAATTGTATAAATAGTAAATAAATATATCCAAACTAACAAAAAAACCAAATACAATTTACATAAAAAATTAACATAAGGAAGCGTTACATCAATGATGGCCAACAAAGTGCTTGCATAATCTAATATTAATCCAACAAATGCAGTAATAATCAAAGCAGAATAAATTTTATTTTCAATATTCATGATTTTTTTCTTACTAAAATATACAGCCATTAATAATATCATATATGGGGTACTAGCTATTTGGAAATACATACTCGACATAATTCATCACTTCCCTTACATTATCTACATTTTATCACAATTAGCTATATTTTTTCAATAAAATAAACACTTGAATAAATGAATTTTAAAATAAAAAAGTTCCATTTTCAGATAAAATGAAACTTTTTTATAATAATTATCAACTTTTAAATCCATCCATCTAAAGTTAATACTTTCTTCTTTTGCTTTTCAATTTTCTCTTGATCCTTTTTTCTAATCTCTTCTAAAGATATTCCTTCCCTATGCATTTCTACTCTTTTTTTGTTTTCTTGAATCATTTCTAATAAAACCATTGTTAACATATCAGTTACTTTTTCTATATTATCTCTAGGACGAACAAGTATTGGGTGTCCTGCAGCAGCAAATAATGTTTTACTTCTGAATCCATAATCATCATTTAAAACCATTGGAATAATAGGTGCACCAGTTATTTGCGCTATTATAGTAGCACCATCATGTAACCTTAATAAATCTGTCTTTGGAAAATACCTTTCATTGTTTCTAGTACCTTCTGGGAAAATAAATATGTCATAGCCATTTGTTAATAATTTTATTGATTTTTCAAAAGCTTTGGCTTCACTGATTGCATTTCCTCTTTTAACAAAATAGCAACCGGTTTTTTTATACAATATACCTCTTTTCATTTCCAATAATTCAGAAGCCGCTAAAAAATGGATTGGTCTTCTACCTAATAACGTCGCAATTAATACAAAATGATCCAAATAATTCAAATGATTTGCAACAAATATTAAACCTTTTTGATATGGTATTAATTCTTTATTAAAACCTTGAGGATTAAAATACAGCCTAAATAACGGAATCAAAGCATGATAAGCTGCTTTGTAAAATTTTTCTTGCTTTTCTATTTCTTTTTTTTCTTCCAAAGTTAATAAACTTCTATAATATTCTAGTCTTTCTCGCCTATATTCTCTTAATTCTAAATCATCTAATGTAAGAATCTTTTCTTCAGGCAATCTCTTAAATTTTTTCCTACGTTTATTCTTAATTTCAACATCAACAAGATAATGTTTATCACCTAATTGTTGTTGGATACGCGCAACATGTTCTTGAATGATTTTGTCAGCTTCCTTAAATCCAGTTTCTGCTGGAACCCTTACCATATTTTCTACATAACAATCCCTATTATAAGGCCAATCAAAACAAATGACTTTTGGTACAATTTTTGAAATCGCCTCAATATTATCCTTTTTATCTTCAAGCATTATGTCAATCTGTCTTTTACTACACGCAATTACTTTATCACGAACACTTTCTTTTTCTGAACAATAATCAATTCCATCAAACTCTATACCCTCTTCTTTGTAACGTTTTTCTAGTAAATATCGAAAAAGCTTACTTTTCCAATTATTTTGATCAACATAAGATCGTGCTGTAATATTATAAACTTTATGTCCTTCCGCTCTCCATTTTTTTATTGTTTCTACAACATCATTTATAAGAGGTGATTTCATACAGTAATTATAAAAGTTTAATTTATGTTTCCAAAAAGCCATTTTTTCTTTTTCTGTGCAATTAAAGATTTCTGTGATATCGTATCCGTCTAAATTAATATCATCATCACTCACACCAAAATATTCTTTTCCTTTTTTAATTTGATATTCGAATAAACGGAAAATCACACCATCTGCATCAATAGCAATATTCAAAGTTTCTTTCACGTTATACCCCCTCTTTTTATATAAAATAACGCGTTTCGCTACATATGATAACATATTTTTTTTATTTGTCAAATTTTAATTAATTATCATCGATAGTTACCACTTTTATACTATTAAAATATAAAAAAGATAAAAAAGATAACCTTAATTAATTTTCCTTTTTTTTCTTTTAATATTGAATTCCCCAAATAACCATATGTTTTGCTTTTTTTCCACAACAAATACATTTATCATCCAACTGTTCTTGTTCAAAAGGTATACATCTAGATTTCATTCCCTTAATTTCTTTA
>JAAYMD010000076.1 GCA_012521575.1 Mollicutes bacterium | reverse complement strand
TGCAAAGGCATAATTTTACCTAAAATAAAAGAAGCATAAAAGTTATGCTTCCATTCAGCTCTTTAACATAGGATTTTATTTCCCCCCACTATTTGACAAAGAGCCAATTATTATAACATCATTACGGTATATTTTATATTATTTACTTTTTAAAACTAGTTGTAATGCTTTATTATGTTCAGTTGCTGAAACAATATTTTCTATTTCTTGTAAATTAGTATATATTTTTTTATTTTCATCTATCCCTGATAGAATAAGCTCTTTATATTTTTCTAAAGCTTCATCAATTTTCATATTACCTACTTTGAATGGTTCTCTAAAATTAATTATTACTTTATTTTTCACATTCATTTCTTTTGGTGCCCAAACGGTAGATATTGGTAAAACCCATGAATTAGTTTTTTTAGCCATATGTAAAAATGAATCATAAATGTGTCCTACATCTTTCTTATCAGGTTCTTTATTAGTTGTTCCTTCTGGGAAAATTCCAACAGAACTTTTCATTTTCAAATATGATATCATTTGTTTAATAGTACTAATATTACATTTAAAATAATCATCACTTCTATCCTTTCTTTCTATAGGTAAAGCACCAATTCCGTATAAAAGCTTAGAAGTAATTTGGCATAAAATAGGATTTTTACTATTGTTAAAAAGACTATCTTCAGCATCAAAAAATCTTTTTAATGCCGCCCAATGGATTGGTATATCAACAGCCGCTACAATTACAAATGGGTCAACTGTTTTTCGATGATTTGGTGCAAATATAATAGAATCACCATCTTTTGGAATATTTTTCAAATTTAAATATAATGGGTTATATGCAATTTTAACAAATGGACCACCAACAGTTGTTACTAATTTATATGTTGTTTCGGTAAGAAATCTTTTTTGATTAATATTTAATTTCATTTTTTATCATCCCCCGTATTAAGTTTTATCTTTTTAAAACTTTTACTTTTGGTTCGGAATATTTAATAACTTCATCAGAATTGTTATTAATTTTATCTTCTTTAATTTTTTGAATTACATTATATACTTCATCATTTTCATAACCATTAGCACGGTATACATTGTTTGGAAAAACATGATTAATATTATAATTATTGTTTATACATATTGGTGTTGTGAATTTTGCATATTCATTAATTAATTCCGGTTTATCATCAACCATAGCGCTTAAGTTATATTCTTTTATTACTTCGATTTTTCTTTCATCTGAAGGCGCTAATATTAATTGGGTATATTTAGCACCATTCAAAATAAATTGTAGTTTTATTGTTTCTCTAACAACTTTTCCTTTGAAATTATCTTCACAAGCTTTTTTTCTTGAAGTGAAAATATAAATTTCATCACCATCACTATATAACTTGTTTAAGGTCTGACCTACACCAGTTCTAAATGGTGTAAGCAAACTATATTTTAAGTAATATTTATTCCAAAATTCCTCCATAATTTCTTCACTTTTTACAAAAGCTTCTTCTAAAGATAAATTTTGACCTTTAGCATTTGCTCTTTCCATTAGAACTTGTGCAACTTCAAAGACTTGGTCAATGTCGTAACCGTAAACATTTCGAATATTCATATTATATTTTTTATTCATGTACTTCTTGCCATTAACAAGGACAAACCTTTCGAATGGTGTAAGCGTACCATCAATGTCAAACCCGATTCTCATATAATTTCCCCCTTTTATTCAAATCTAAAGTTTTAACTCGAAGTGCTATATATAATAGCATAATTTTTATAAATGTCAAATTGGAATAATGTTGAGCTATTTAAATATAATATGCAAAAATAAGCATTTTGCCTAATTCGAGATGCGTTGTGACATATAATATCATATTTTTTTTATTTGTCAAATTTTAATTAATTATCATCGATAGTTACCACTTTTATACTATTAAAATATAAAAAAGATAAAAAAGATAAACTTAATTAATTTTCCTTTTATTTCTTTTAATATTGAATTCCCCAAATAACCATATGTTTTGCTTTTTTTCCACAACAAATACATTTATCATCCAACTGTTCTTGTTCAAAAGGTATACATCTAGATTTCATTCCCTTAATTTCTTTA
>JAAYMD010000075.1 GCA_012521575.1 Mollicutes bacterium | reverse complement strand
TAAAAATGAAGAAGTTAGTTATTGTACTACTATTAGTTGTTTTATTAGTTGGATGTAATAACAATATAGTATGGGAAAAAACTGAAGATTCATTAAAATTTAAAGAAGAATATGAAAATTTAAATGGCGAAAAAAATTCAAGCGGTTATGAATATTTGAATGTTGAAATACCGGGTGCTAATCCTTTTAAGTATTTGACAACCGAAGAAGTGGTTGAATTTTTAGAGGAAGGTACAGGAGTTATTTATTTTGGTATGCCTACGTGCCCATATTGTCGTTCCACATTAGAAGCTTTATTAGAATTTGCTAAGCAAAACAATATAAAAACCATTTATTATTATAATCCACAAAAAATTAGGGACGAAAATACAGTTGAATATCAAAAAATAGTTGAAATTTTACATTATTTTTTACCAGTAGATAAGGTAACACAAAACGAAGATGATATAGATTTTGATCCAAATAAAAAAAGATTGCTAGTGCCAGATGTTTACTTTGTTTATCAAGGAGAAGTTATTAGTCATTATTCAGCTGTGGATCATAGAACCAAATTAACTGAAGATGAGTTACAAGAAGAAGTAAGAAAATATCAAAGTGCTTATGAAGATTATATAGCTTATCAATCAACATGTAATGGGAGTTGTTAAAACTCTTTTTTTTGACAAAAAATGACTAATTTATTGACTAAGAATATTTTTGATGATAATATGTAATTAATTAAGAGGATGACAGTTAATTGTAACTGAAGTGATTTGTGACAACTAGGTAATAACAAAAAGGGAGTATCTCTTCAGATACTCCCTTTGCCACTAATGGCGTACTACACTTAAGTTAAAACTTTGTTTTAATATCGTTGTGTTAATTTAAATAGTACTTTCAAGTACAATTAAATTATATCATAAAACTGAAGGGAGTGCAATATGTTGTATGAAAAAAAATCAAAAATATTCAATCGGTCTAGATATTGGAACTAGTTCTGTTGGTTGGGCTGTTACCGATATCAATAACAATTTATTAAGATTTCGTGGTAAAAACATGTTTGGAGTAAGACTTTTTGATGAGGCTGAAACAGCAGCAAATAGGAGAAATTTTAGAAGTACTAGAAGAAGACTTGCTCGTCGTCGTGAAAGAATTAGGTTATTACAAGATGAAATATTTAAATCAGAAATTGAAAAAATTGATCCTACTTTTTTTCAAAGATTAAAAGAATCTTTTTTGCACCCAGAAGATCGAACATTAAAAAACAAATCTACGTTGTTTATTGGCGATTTATTTAAAAATGATAAAGAATATTATGATGTATATCCAACCATCTATCATTTAAGACAGGATTTAATGACTACAAATGAACAAAAAGATATTCGTTTAATTTATTTGGCTCTTCATCATGCTATTAAATATCGTGGTAATTTCTTATATGAAGGAACAGATTTTAATATTGAAAATGTTAATATTGATGAAAAATTACAAATATTATTTAATTTCTTAGAAGAAGAGTTAGAATGTCAATTTGATAATAATCAAAACAATATCAAGAAAATAATACATATTTTAACAGAAGATAAAACTAAAAAAGAAAAAGTTGATGAAATAGTATCTTTATTAAAGGCAACAAGTGAGAGTGAAAAAATTTTAAAAGAAGTTTTCAAAGCAATTGTAAATCAAAAATTTAGTTTAAATAAAATTTTCTTATTAGATGGTAATGATATATCTATATATATTAATGATTATAGTGAAAAATTAGAAGATATCGAAAATTATTTAGGTGATTGGTTTGATTATTTTGCGATAATAGATGAAATATACCAATGGACTGTTTTAAAAAATATATTAAAAAGTGGTCATACTTTATCTGAGGCAATGATTCAAAAATATAATAAACATCAAAAAGATTTGCTTATTTTAAAAAAATTAGCAAGGGAATGTAACATTTATAATAATATTTTTAGAGATCAAGGTAAAGATAAAGCAAATTATTATAGTTATATATATAGGAGACAAAAAACAAGTGTAGATGAATTTTATAAATATCTAAAAAAACAATTTCAATCTTTTGCGGAAAATGAATTAAAAAATAATTTAGATTATAAATACATGTTATCAAGTATTGAAAAGGAAGATTTTTTACCAAAAGTCAATAGTAAAGATAATAGTGCCATTCCTTATCAATTGCACAAAAATGAAGTAGAAAAAATTATAGATAATCAATCACAATATTATGACTTTTTAAGAGAAAATAAAAAGAAAATTATCGATATTTTAACATTTAGAATTCCATATTATGTGGGACCATTAAATGAGCATAGTCCATATACAACTATCGTTAAAACTAAAAAGGCAAAAATATATCCTTGGAACTTCGATGAAATAGTTGATAAGTATGCATCAAGTGTAAAATTCATGGAAGAAAGAATAGGAAACTGTACTTATTTACCACAATATAAAGTAATGCCAAAGAATTCATTAACTTACACTTTATATTGTTTATTAAATGAATTAAATAAAATAAAAATAAATGGTAAATTTATTGAAGTTAATGTTAAAAGAAGAATAATTAGAGATTTATTTTTAAAACAAAAGAAAGTTAGTGATAAAACTTTTAGAAATTATTTATTAGCTAATAATTTTATTGCTTCTAATGATGTAGAAATAACAGGTTATCAAGGAGACAAATGTTTTGCTTCTAATCTTGGACCATGGATTGATTTTATCGATATTTTTGGTGATTTTGATTTTGGTGAAAAGCTAAAAATTGAAAAATATGAAAAAATTATTTTAATGATGTCCATGATTCAAGATAAAGAAGTTTTAAAAAAAATACTTGAAAATGAATATCCTGAACTTACAGATGAACAGTTACAAAAAATTATTTCTAAAAAATATAAAGGATTTTCAAATTTATCGAAAGAATTTATTGATGGTAAAGTTTTTGTAGTGAATCAAAATGGTGAAATTGAAACAATTTTAGATAAACTTTATAATTCAAATTTAAATTTACAGCAAATTATTAATGATGATAATTTAGGTTTTAAAAAAGCATATGAAAAAATTTTACACAAACCAAATTTAGACAAAATAACTTATGATGATATTTTAGAAATACCAGGTTCTCCAGCCCTTAAAAGAGGAATTTGGCAAACAGTTAAAATAATTGATGAAATTGTTAAAATAATGGGCTGCGAACCAGAAAATATTTTTATCGAAGTTGCGCGCGGCGAGAATAAAAACCAAAAAAATCAAAGAACACAATCTAGAATAAAAAGAATGTTAGAAATATATAAAAAGATTTCTAAAGAAACAAATGAATATAATGAAGTTTATAAAGAATTAAAAGAAATAGAAAAAGAAGATGGTAATTTAGATGATAAAGCATTATATCTATATTTTATTCAAGGTGGAAGATGTATGTATACCGGTACAAAATTAGATATTAATAATCTAAGTAAATACGAAATTGATCATATTATTCCCCGTTGGGTAATCAAAGATGATAGTTTTGATAATTTAGCGCTCGTTACTGTTAACCAAGAAAAAGGTGATCGTCTGGGTGTTCCAGAACAATATATTAAAAAGCAATATTCTATCTGGAAAAGAATGTTAGATTATGGCTTGATTAGTAAGAAGAAATTTTACAATTTAACAAAAAAAGAATACGATGAAAAAGATTTAGAAGGTTTCATAAAAAGACAGTTGGTTGAAACTAGACAAATAACAAAACATGTTCTTAATTTATTTAAATCTTGTTATAGTAATACCAATATTGTACTTTTACGACCAGATTTATTAAGTACCTTTAGAGAACAATTTGAATTTTATAAAATCAGAAATTTAAATGATTTTCATCACGCTCATGATGCTTTAATATCTTGTTTTGTTGGTAATT
>JAAYMD010000074.1 GCA_012521575.1 Mollicutes bacterium | reverse complement strand
TTTATCCCCTCTTTAATTATAAACAACACTCGTTTTAAAAAGTAATTATTCATCACTAAATTTAACATTACTAATAAAATCTCTTACTTTAACTAAATTAAAGTATTTTTCATTTTCAGCTTCATTACTGAAATTTATAAAATAATTGTCTGATCCATTAAATAAATATACTTCATAAAAATTTTCATCATTCATTACAAAAATGTACCCTTTATAATCGCCATCAATAAGATATATTTTAGCACTCGGAATAGCCAAATATGCAAAGGTTTTCATAAAATAATTCATTTTTATATCCTTACTACTAGAAAAAATATTCACTTTTTTATTATAGTTATTAATTATATATTTCATAATATCGTAACTGTCTTTAAGATCGTACGACTCTAATAAATTCTTACGATCGATGTTTTTTAAATTCGTACCATAAACAAAAATATCATTAGACGCAAATATGTCGTACAAATTATAGTTTGTTTTTCCAATTTTAAACTCAGCAATTAAATCATTAGTATCTTCTTTATTTAAATGATACGTTTCATAACTTTCAAAACCTTTATCTTCTGATTTATTCTCATTCAACACAAAACCGTCTTCAAATTTCTTGTAAAAAAGATTTTTATACTCTACTAAATCCTCTTCATTTAAGTTTTCGTTCTTTTGAATTTTAATAATTTTCCCGGATTGTTCTAACTTTTTAATTAATTGTTCTCCTTTTTCTTGAACATCTACTCGGTAATTAAACAAAAGAATAGTTTTGTATCCCAAATATAATATAATTATAGCAAACAATGAAAATAAAATAGTTTTCACTACTTTCTTCTTCATTAAATTCCTCATAGATCTCACTTCTCCTATCATGGTTAATTATACTATATTTTTTAGGCTTTATCAATACACATTGATTCTTGTATCTTTTTCTATCTTAAAACATTTACAATAAAAAAGAAGATTATTCATCCTCTTTTGGTTTGCTTGATAAAAAGGTTACTTTTTCTGCTATTACTTCGGTTACATACCTTTTTTCATCATTAGCCGTTGTATAACTTCGGCTTTGCAACCTTCCTTTTACTCCTAATAGATCACCTTTTCTGACATATTGCGCAGTATTTTCAGCAATTCCTTTCCATAAAACACAAGTAACAAAATCTGTTTCATACTCTCCTTCAGCATTTTTATAACTACGTGGAACAGCAAGTGTTATGTTTGTAACTTTCGTTCCATTTTCGGTTTCTCTTAGTTCTGGATTTCGAACTAATCTTCCTACAATAACTGTTTGATTTAACATCATTTACCTCCTTCCGCCCATAACTATACCTAACTTCAAAACTTTTTTCAAACAAGACTTTTCTTTTTTTATCATGGTTATTTTTTCAATATTATAAAAATGTACTAATAATTATTATTATTATCTTATCGCAAACTCTCAAAATACGACATAAAATATTTTTTTTGCGTTTTATCACATCTTTTATGTTTTATGAATAAAATAACTTAAAAATATAAAAAATACCTTTTCAGGTATTATTTGGCTTCAATAATAAGTTTAATGGCTGTCCTTTCATCACCATCAATAACAACATCGGTAAAAGCTGGAATACAAACAATGTTTTTTCCACTAGGAGCGACAAAACCTCGGGCAATTGCAATTGCTTTAATCGCTTGATTAAGCGCGCCTGCACCAATTGCTTGTATTTCAACTATACCTTTTTCCCTAAATACATTAGCAAGTGCTCCGGCAACTGAATTGGGATTTGATTTAGATGAAACTTTAAGTGTTTCCATTTATGATATTCCTCCTTTTTCTACAATACATTATATGTTTGAATTTTAATTTTAGAATAATATATGGTTAAAAAAAAGAAATAAATTTATCAATTTTTGAAATATAAGTTGTTGACTTTTTTTATAATTGTAGTATAATTATAATTGCTTATGAATTGCGGACGTAGTTTAATGGTAGAACCTCAGCCTTCCAAGCTGAATGTGTGGGTTCGATTCCCATCGTCCGCTCCAAATATGAATATCAAAACCCTTGTAAAGAAGGGTTTTTTTTTGTGAATAAATATTAACAAAAAAAAGAGTTTACTAAATTTATAAACCCTTTTTCCTAATAGCAACTGATCCTAGTCTTTTATTCACATCTTTTAAAATTATTATATTTTATATTATTATCTACATTCTTCTTGTACTTGATCTAATCCGACTTTATCCGATTTCTTTACATTAATTAGCTCAAAATTAGTAAATATTTCTTGATTTTCACTTTTTTTATATTTTTTACTCCCACTAAAACTAAATTCGTAATCTTCACCTTCAGTTAATAAAACAACTTTATCATTTGGTAAATTAACTATAAAAGGTTGTTGAATCGCATATTGCACAAGAATAACAAATTTTGAAGAATTATCATCTTCTGGTTCATAATTATCCATTATGTCAATAACATGATAAGTTTTTGTAAATTTGCAATCTCCTTCTTCTAAAATCTCCGGTTCGTATTTTTCTAACTTATTTTTCAAATTTTCATTTTCACTGGTTAAGATATTTATTTTTTCAGTAAGTTTTGTTATTTGTTCAATATAATCATTTGTTTTTTCCTCTGCCCTTTTTAATTTAGCATTGGTACATCCTGTTAAAAGCAAGATCATTAATAAGTATAATAATATCGATTTTTTCCGCATATCTTCACCCCCCATTATTATTACATCTATTATTATTATATAAAAAAGGAAAAACAATGTCTATAGAAAAAAATTATAAATGAACAATTTTAAAACACAGTAAATAACTTAACTTTTTAGAATAAAAAACTCCTTACTGCATGTAAGGATTTGTTTCCAATTCTTGTATTAAAGTTGTTTCATCCATATGGCCTGGATAAATTTTAATTTCTTTCGGATATTTTTTGATTTTTTCAAGACTATTTAATAATTTATCATAATTACCAGTAGGTAAATCTGTTCTACCAATTGTTCCTTTAAACAAAAAATCTCCAGTAAACAAGTACTTATTGTCGAAATAATATGACAAAGAATCACTGGTATGTCCTGGTGTATAAATTACCTCAAAAGTAAATACTCCCAATTCATGCTTTCCTTCATTAAGGTTATCTTTATCATAAACATCACATTTAAAATGCTCTTTTAACTCTTTTAGCGCTCCAATATGATCGGGATGTGAATGGGTTATTAAAATTCCCTTTACTTTATTTTCTCCAACCTCTCCAATAATCTTCTTTCCTTCAGCACCAGGATCAATAATTAAACATTCATTATTTTTAATTAATATATAGCAATTAGTTTCTAAATACCCGACTTTTATTCTTTTAATTTGCACTCAATAACCTCCTTTACTGGTCCATAACTTTGGCGATATCCTTCGATTAAACCATATTTTTTAATAGCACTTAAATGCTTTTTAGTTGGATATCCTTTATGTTTTCTAAATTCATATTGAGGATATTTTTCATCTAATTCATACATCATACGATCTCTTGTTACTTTGGCAATAATACTTGCTGCAGCAATACTAATACTTTTTGAGTCACCCTTTATTATTGATGTTGAAGGAATATCTAAATCAAGCTTCATCGCATCAATTAAAATATGTTCAAGCTTAATTTTTTCTCGCACTTCTTCTATTGCTATCATCATTGCTTTTTTAGTTGCTTCATATATATTTATTTCATCAATGATTTTTGGGCCAACTATACCTATTCCATAAGCAACGGCATTTTTAATAATATAATCGTAAAAAATTTCTCGTTTTTTCTCACTAACTTTTTTAGAATCTGTTAAACCTTCCAAATAAAAATTTTTAGGAAGAACGACGCAAGCGGCAACAACTGGTCCGATTAAAGGCCCACGTCCAACTTCATCTACCCCACCTATATATTTTATACCTTTACTATACAATTCTTTTTCATATTTATCCATTTCCATATTTTTTACCTCTTAATTATTATAACAAAAAAAGAATTAAAATGTAAGGTTATAATACATATGTTACAAATTTAATCCACAAAAAAAGATACCTCTGGTATAATTAAATTGATGAAAAAATTTATAGAAAGAGGTATCTTATGAATATTATAACAGAAGAAATGAA
>JAAYMD010000008.1 GCA_012521575.1 Mollicutes bacterium | reverse complement strand
TTTTTGAAAATGCTTTAAACAACAATAATAAAGTTATATCAGAATATATGAAAACATCAATTAAAACCTTAAAAACATTTAAACCTTATATTAGAAATACATTTTTAAATAATTATAATAATAGTTATATCGAAGGTAATAACAATTTTATAAAAGTTTTTAAAAGAATCGCTTTTGGATATCGTTCTTTTCTAAGGTTTAAAGCTAGAATTATGATTTGCAAAGGCATGATTTCGCCTAAAATAAAAGAAGCATAAGTTTTATGCTCCTTCTTTTGTTATAAAATTGTTTTTTACAACTATTTGACAAAGAGCACTTTTTCATGCTCTTGAATCATATTTTCCATCTTTAGTAGAAACAACGATAGTTTCTCCTTCTTCTATGAATAATGGTACTTTAATATTTAAACCAGTTTCTAAAACTGCATCCTTAGTGGCATTTGTAACAGTATTACCACGAACTCCTGGTTCTGTATTAACAACTTTATATTCAATTTTTTCAGGTAAAATTAATTCTAATAATTCACCTTCATGAAAAACTAAATCGACATTTAACCCTTCTTTTAAATATAAAGCCTTTTCACTAATTTGATTTTTATTTATTTCAATTTGTTCATATGTTTCCATATTCATAAAATTGTAAGAATCGCCATTTGAATATAAAAATTGCATATTTATTTTTTCAATATTCGCTTTTTCAACTTTAATACCAGCTGAAAAAGTGTGGTCAATAATCGCACCAGAACGAAGATTTTTTAATTTGGTACGTACAAATGCCGGCCCTTTACCTGGTTTTACATGTAAAAATTCAAGCACCTGATATATATTACCATCAAATTTAATAGTCATCCCATTTTTCAAGTCATTAACATTTATCATAATATTACCCCTTTAACTATTTTATTTCTTTTCTCTATGTAATGTTGTTTTTTTACATTTTGAACAATATTTATTTAATCCTAAACGTTCAGGAGTATTTCGCTTATTTTTTTCCGTACGATAATTTTCTTCATTACATTCTGTACATTGTAAAGTTATTCTTTCACGTACTTCTCCTTTTTTTGCCATAAAATTCCCTCCTTTTACATACACGTTAATATTATAGCAAATTATTTATAAATTTCAAAGAATTTTTTTGAAACCTTATAAGATATTCTTTGATTAACATTAGTTCGATAACTACTTTTAGCATAAACTGGTGCGACATCAGGAGAAATAATCACAAATGTAACTTTTGGATCATCATATGGTGCATAACCAGCAAAAGTGTTACTATATGTTTCTAAATCAACTACACCATCTAAATCACTATCAATAAAACTTTCACTTGTCCCCGTTTTACCTGCTGGTTTTACTTCAAGTGGCATATATCCAAATCCAGTCCCACCACTTAATAAGACTTGTCTAAAACCTTCTTGGACGCGTTTTAAATATTCTTCCTTGGTGCTTATCTTATTTAAGACTTCCGGTTCTTTGTTATATATAATATTCGTTAAACCATCTTTAGTTGATTCATAAACACTTTTTAATAAACTAGGAGCAATTCTATATCCTCCATTTGCTATAGTGTTAATGTATTGCGCTAGTTGGATTGGGGTATAAGTGTCATATTGTCCGATTGAAAAATCTAATAAATGTCCTGGCAAAGTACTTATACCTTGATAACCTAAACCTTCATTAGGTAAATCTATTTTTGTTTTAACCCCTAATCCAAACTCGGCAAAAGTGTTACGATAAATTTCAAATGCTTGCGGATCTATTGCCAGTGGTTGATTATATTGATAATTTCCCTTACCTACTTTAATAGCTGTTTGAAACTGATAAGAGTTTGATGAATATTTTAAAGCTGCTATATCATCAATTCTTCCAAGATAGCGCCACGAACACTTTTGAGGAGTTGCAGCAATTTTTATACAAAAGTCATCACGAATTTCTCCAGGTTCTAAAACCCCTTGATTAAAACCAACAATATTAGACGCACCTTTTACTACTGATCCCATGACAACAGTTGAACTAATAATTCCTGGCGTATAATCATAAATTTTATAATCGTCTCCATCTTGAACAATTTGCTTAGCCGCCATAGCTAAAATTTCACCCGTTTTAGGATCACTAACTATAACAAATGAACGATTATAATATTCTGTATTTGGTTCTTTTTTAGCAGCAATTAATTCTTCTTCTAATATTTTTTCAACTTCTCTTTGTAATTCAATATCAATTGTAAGAACAATATCATTACCACGTTTTCCCTCTTTGATTAATTTATAACTGCCATCGCTTAATAACTCATATTGATTTTTTTCACCCTTCAAATAATCTTCGTATTGATATTCTAAATAACTAATACCAACTCTATCATCTAAACTATATCCTTTGGCTAAATAGTAATCTTTTAATTCATAAGGCAGTCCAGATTCACTAGTTGAAACCTTACCCAAAATCGTGCGAAAAGTATCGCCATAAGGGTAAACTCGCTCCCAATCAAGACGTGTATTAAACCCTCTTAATTTATCGATATTCTCTGATATTTTAGCATACTCTTCATCCGTTATATTATCCTTTTTTATTATCTTTTCTGAATAATAATAACCACGATTCATTAAATAATAAATATATGCCGCTTCCTTATCTAATTCACCATATTCATTTAATTCTTCATCTGTTATTCGTTCTAATTTTAATTCTTCAATATCATCTAATGTAAGTTTGCGCTCTTCTAATTTTTTCCATTCTTCATCCGTTATTTTTTCTTTTCCTTTTTCCGGATTATTTCTTAACCAAAATTCTTTTAAATTTCTTTTTGACAAATTACTATAATCAACATCTAAAATTTCTGCGACCTTATAAGCCATTTCTAATTCTTCTTGTCTCGTAACATCACTTAACTTTTTATAATAAATAACTTTAACTGGTTTGTTATCAACAATTAAACGATGATGACGATCATAAATGCGACCACGTGGTGCGGATGGTCCTAAAACGATGTTTTGATTTAACAACTTTACACGATTAATATAATGTTCATTTCTAACTACTTGAATAACAAACAAATTAGTAATTAAAATAAAATTTAGAAAAATAATTATTCCAATTAATATACTATATCTTTTTTCAATAATTTCTTTAATATTTCTATATTTTTTACTGTAATAACTATAATTAATTTTTATCGACTTTTTACGTCTACTTTTTTTGAATAGCTTCTTCATATAACTTACCTATTTCTTTAAAATTTACAATATTAAAGAAATTATTGATGTAATCAGATCTTCGATTTTGATATGACAAATAATAAGCATGTTCCCAAAGATCTAAAGCCATAATTGGGGTCAGTCCATATACATAAGGTGTTTCTTGATTAGGTGTATTAATAATTTCTAATTTATCTTCACGATTAACAACTAAAAAAGTATATCCTGATCCCTTTAAAAGATTTGCTAGTCTAATAAATTCATTTTTAAAATTTTCAAAAGAACCGTATTCATTATCAATTGCTTCTTTCAATTTACCATTTGGTATTATATTTTTTTCTGAACTCATGCTTAACCAATATAAATTGTGATTTAAAACTCCACCAACATTAAATAAGATATCATCTCTTTTATTCATTGGAAATTCATCTATATTTTGAACTAATTCCAAAAGTGTATAATTTCCTTTATACCCTACTTCTTCTAAAAGTCTATTTAAATTATTTAAATACCCTCGGTGGTGGCGCTCGTAGTGGATTAATACAGTTTTTTCATCAATATTAGGTTCTAAAGCATTATATTGGTAAGGAAGTTTAATCAAATCATACATATACCTTCCTCCTTTCTTTTAGTCATTTGTACTCATTATTATTACTGATTAAACATATGCTATTTTGAGGTGTTAAAATGAATGAATTTTTAATAAAAGAGTATATCAACAATCTTTCTTATGAGGATGTTATTTCATTTGCTAGTAATCAAGGCATTACTTTAACTAATGAGGAAACAGAAATTATTTATGATAATATCAAAAATAATTGGCGAACCATATTATATGGTAATGCTCGAGGAATTTTAGATGATTTAAAAAGCAAACTTAAACCGGCAACCTATAATAAAATTGAAGAATTATATGTTTCTTTTAAAGATAAGTTTAACAATCATTTATAATATTTTCTAATATCTTCTATTAAATTAGGATTATCCTTTTTCTTCTTAATCATTTCAATTTCATGCTTATATGGTGGATAAATTCGTTCTTTACTATTATCATCTATTGTTACGTAAGGTGTTTCTAATAATTTAGGAACGTCTTTTAATTTGGGATGATAAATAATATTAATTAATGTATCAAAACCAAGTGTACCTCGACCAAGATTAGCATGTCTATCTTTTTTCATCCCTTTTTCATTCATACTATCATTAATATGAACACAAGATAGCCGATCTAATCCAATTATTTTATCAAATTTATTTAAAACATTATCAAAATCACGGACATCATATCCCGCATCATTAATATGACAAGTATCTAAGCACACTTTTATCCTTTCATTCTTTTTAACACCATCTATAATTGTTTTAATTTCCTCAAAACTAATACCTATTTCTGTTCCTTTACCAGCCATTGTTTCTAGCAAAATATCAACACTATCATTATCCTCCATAATAATATTAAGAGCACGAATAATATTTTGTATACCTTCTTCACGCGTTAACTTAACATGACTTCCTGGATGTAAAACTAGTTTCGAAAGACCAAGTTCATGAACTCTTTTTATTTCTTCTTTTAAAAATCTAATCGCAAAATCTTGTTTTTCTCCACTACTTGCTAAATTAACAATATAAGGGGCATGAACAACTACATTGTTAACATCAATATTATGTTTTTTCATAAGTTCGTGACCTGCTCTCGTTTTGATCTTATCAAGTGCACTTCGTGCTGTATTTTGAGGAGCCCCTGTATATAACATTAAAGCATTTGCTCCATAACTTAAAGCTTCTTTAACACTTCCTAATAATTGTTCATGTTTTGTAAATGATACGTGTGATCCAATAATTAATTCTTTCATATTACCTCCATTATTCTAATTTTTCTAAATTTTCAACTACAATTTGTAATTTATCAAATCGTTTTTCCACTTTACCAAAAATTTTTATTACATTTCCAACTTCAATATTATTATGTTTTTCATATATATTTGGAAATAAAACTATATCAATAGAAGAAATTTCATCACTACCTGTAATAAAACACATTTTATCGCCTTTTTTTGTATTTATTTTTTTTATTCGATCGATATAAACAATTGTTTCAATTTTTTTATCAAAATATCTTTTTAAATCACTTAAATTTACTATTTTGGGATTTTTTATTTTATATTCAG
Source organism: Mollicutes bacterium (assembly GCA_012521575.1). Lineage (GTDB taxonomy): Bacteria > Bacillota_I > Bacilli_A > RF39 > UBA660 > DUPI01. The sequence goes on along the minus strand of JAAYMD010000008.1, from coordinate 5,252 downwards.
TTACCGGATGATTACTAATATAAAAACCAAAAGTTTCTAATTCCATTTTCATTAATTCTTGTTTACTATATTCATCCATTATTTTTATTTCTGGTTTAAGCGCAAATTCTTCTCCTATATCTTTAACAAGTTCAGCATAATTAATAATAACATCTAAATTTTCGATTAAAGTTTTTTTATTTAGTCCAACTGATTTAAAACATCCAGCTTTAATTAAAGAAATCATTGTTTTTTTATTAACACTTTTACCATAAATTCTTCCTATGAAATCATAAATATCTTTATATGGCCCATTTTGGCGCTCCTGGATGATGGTATTACAAGCATTAACTCCGATATTTTTAATAATGGAAAGCGGACATATAATTCCCTTTTTAGTTACAACATACTCGGCATAACTTTTATTAATATCTGGAGGAATAATAACAATATTGTTATTTTTACACTCATAAATATATTCTTTAGTTTTAATTTCACTACCAACTACCATTGATAATAAAGATTTCATAAAAAAGAGTGGATAATGTGCTTTTAAATATGCCATTTTATAGGCTATCATAGAGTAGGCAACAGAATGTGAACGATTAAAACCATAAGCAGCAAAACGTAAAATTAAATCATAAACCTTATTTGCTACCTCCTCTTGATATCCTCTTTCAACACTTCTTTGAATAAATTTTTCTCTTTCTTTGATCATTATTTCTTCTTTCTTTTTACTCATCGCTCGTCTTAATAAATCAGCCTCACCAAGCGAGTATCCGGCCATGATACTTGCAATTTGCATAATTTGTTCTTGATAAACGATTATACCATAAGTCGGCTTTAAAACATTCACTAAATCTTCATGTAAATAATCAATTTTTTCAAGCCCCTGTTTTCTTCTAATATATGAATCAATATTATTCATTGGCCCTGGCCTAAATAGAGCGATTGCTGCCACAATTTCTTCAAAACTAGTGGGACGAAGTTTCATTAAGAAATTTCGCATTCCACCTGACTCAAATTGAAAAATACCTGTTGTGTTTGCCGTTGTAAAAATGCTTATTGCCTTTTGATCATTTAACGGAATACTATCGAAATTAAGATTTAAATTTAAAACATTATTAATATCAGTAATAACATCAGTAATTAACGTTAAATTACGAAGCCCTAGAAAATCCATTTTTAAAAGTCCAATTTCCTCTAAATATTCCATATCATAACCAGTGGTATAAAAATCCTCATGTTTCTTACTAATTGGAATTACTTCATCTAAATCTACTTTTGACATAACAATACCAGCGGCATGAACAGAACTATGACGTTTTAATCCTTCTAATTTACTTGCTATTTTATACATTTCTAAAAGCTTTGGTTTATCATTTAAGTAATCATAAAGTTTTTTATTTTGCTTATAATTTTCCATTAATGTTAAATTAGAGTTTAACATTTTAGATATTTTATCAACTATTGTTAAATCGATATCCATAGTTCTTGCAACATCACGAATCGCTTGCTTAGCACCCAAAGTTCCAAAAGTAATAATCGGAGCGACTTTTTTTATTCCATATTTTTGAATACAATAATTGATTACTTCTTCGCGACGATTATATTCAAAATCAATGTCAATATCAGGCATACTAATTCGCTGTGGATTTAAAAATCTTTCAAAAAATAAATTATATTTAATAGGATCAACATCGGTAATATTAAGTAAATATGCAACCAAAGAACCTGCTGCACTTCCTCTTCCAGGACCAACTAAAATTCCTTGTTTTTTAGCATAATTAACATAATCCCAAACTATTAAAAAGTAATCACAAAAGCCCATTTTACTAATAATATCAATTTCATAATTTAAGCGATCAAGATAAATTCTTTTGACTTGAAGACCAAATTTTTTCTTAAGTCCTCGAATACATAATTTTTTCAAATAATCTTTACTACTTAAATTATTGGGACAAGCATATTCTGGTATTAATTTTTGATTAAAAACAAGTTCTAAATTACATAAATCATTAATCAAATAATTGTTTTGTAAGTCTTCAGGGAATAAATTTTTCACTTCATCAAATGTTTTTAAATGATTACTCAAAATTTGACTTTCATCTGAAACTAAAAGACCATCACGAATAGCTAATAAATAATTGATATATTTAGCGTCTTCCTTTGTTAAATATAAAATTTCATTCATATATACTAAATTAGAACCACTTAATTTATTTCTCTCATCAGAACTTTTATAACTTTTAAATATATATTGAAATATTTTTTTCAAATCATCATAAAGTTTAATTGAATCAAATGGAACAATACAAACCAAATGTTTGCTATACATTTTTAATTCCTTAAGAGTTAAGTTATTTTCCATATTTAAAGTATTAATTTTTATCAGGTTTTTATATCCTTCATAATTCATACAATATAATATAATCTTTAAATCATCAATTTTTATCTCTAATCCAACAATAGGTTTAATACCATTGCTCTTGCACATTTTATAAAATTCCATAACACCATACATATCATTATCGGTGATAGTTAATTGTTTTATGTTATGTTTTTTAGCATAATCAATTAAATCATCAATTTTAATCATACTTGATAGCAATGAATAATGAGTCTTAATATTTAATGGAACATAATTCACATTTATCACACCCTTAAGTATCTCTACAACAATTATATCATGTTTATACCTAAATTAATAATAAAAAGGTCTAAAAAGTTGACTAGTTTAAAATATTATGATAAAGTTATATAGCAAGTGACATTAACTAGGAAGGAGATTAGTATGGCACAAAAAATAACAAGTAAAAAACCATTATTTGGAAATAAAAGATCACATGCAATGAATGCAACAAGACGCGCTCAAAAGCCTAATCTACAAAAAGTAAAATTAGATAATGGTGAAACTATTATGATGAGCGCAAGAGAATTAAGAACTTTAAAAAAAGAAGAAAAAAATTTAACGGATAAAAAACAAGAGATTTAAACACTCTTGTTTTTTTATACAAAATTAGTAATATTAAAATAATATTGGTCACCAATCACAATTTTTGTCCGTTGTTATCATTGATCTACTCATTTAATTTTTGGTTTAAAAAATCCATTACTTCACTAACCGTTTTGGCAAAATCATTAAAATTCGTTTCAAACCAATTAATTTCCATTTGATTATTAAACCAAGTATATTGTCTTTTAGCGTAATTTCTGCTTCTTTGTTTAATTAACAATATACTTTCTTCCAGTGTTTTATTACCATCAAAATAATCAAATAACTCTTTATAACCTATTGGAGTCATAACCGCTTTTGTTCTTATATTTAAATCATATATTTTTTTAGCTTCTTCCAATAACCCCATGTCCATCATTTCATCAACCCTTTTATTTATTCTTTCATATAATTTTTTTCTTTCTGTTGTTAACCCAATAAAAATAGCATCATATAACAACTGATTACTGTTTTTTTTTTGCGATAGGGCCTCTTGGTTGTTAAAATAATAATCTAATGCTCTTTCAACTCTTTTTCGATTATTTTTATGAATCTTAGTATTTGAATCAATTTCTAGTAACATTTGATATAATTCATTATTGCTATATTTTTCATAATTATATTTTTTAGTTTCTGGATAAAATTGATAATCATACAAAGCGGCTTTAATATATAGACCAGTCCCCCCAACCATAATAGGTATTTTTTTTCTTTTTAAAATTTCATCTATTTTCTTTCTTGCATCTTGTTGATAATGATAGACAGTATAATCTTCTGTAATTTCTTTTATATCAATTAAATGATGAGGGACACCCTCCATTTCGTCTTTAGTAATTTTTGCTGTTGCTATATCTAATCCTTTATAGATTTGTGTGCTGTCAGCATTGATTATTTCTCCATCTAATCTTTTGGCTAATTCAATTGATAATTTTGTTTTTCCAATCGCTGTTGGACCAACAATAACTATTACTTTGTTCATACTATCCCTACCTTATTAACATAGAATCGCCAAATGAGAAAAAGCGATACTCATGCTTTATAGCTTGCTCATATGCTTTCATAATTAACTTTTTAGTGGCAAAAGCACTGACAAGCATCACTAAAGTAGATTTGGGCAAATGAAAATTGGTTATTAAAGCATCTATTGCTTTAAATTTAAACCCTGGATAAATAAATATATCTGTAAAGCCACTACATTCCTTAAATTCATTAAAATCTCGCATAATTGTTTCCAACGTTCTTGTTGTCGTTGTCCCAACACTAATAATTCTTTTTTTATTTTTTTTGGCTTCATTTAATATATCTGCTGTTTCTTTACTCATCATAAAAAACTCAGCATGCATTTTATGATCCTGAATGTTTTCAACATTGACTGGTCGAAAAGTACCAAGGCCCACATGTAAAGTAATTGGCACCACCTTAACACCTTTTTCTTTTATTTTTGCAAGAAGCTCATGAGTAAAGTGAAGTCCAGCTGTGGGTGCTGCTGCACTTCCAATATTTTTGGCGTAAACTGTTTGATATCTATCTTTTTCTTTTAACTTTTCATGAATATAAGGTGGAAGAGGCATTTCGCCTAATTCATCTAATTTTTCATATAAAATACCTTCATAATTAAAATCGAAAATAGCTAATCCTTCTTCTTTTTTCTTCACACAAACAGCTTCCAATTTACCTTCACCAAAAATAATTTTGGTACCCTCTTTTACTCTTTTAAATGGTTTAACTAAACATTCCCAAAAATCATCTTTTACATTTTTTAACATTAATATTTCTATAACCGCATTTGTTTCTTCTTTTATTCCAATAAGTCTTGCCGGAATTACTTTTGTATCATTAATAACTAAAACATCATCTTTATTAAGATAATCGATAATATCAGAAAATACTTTATGTTCAAGTTCACCTGTTTTGCGATCTAAAACTAACAATCTCGATTGATCACGTTTTTTAATCGGCGTTTGCGCAATTAAATGTTTTGGAAGTTCAAAATCAAAATCTGATAATTTCATTTTTTATCACTCTGCCTTTTTAATATTTAAATGTTCGTATGCTTTATCCGTAACCATTCTTCCTCGTGGCGTTCTTTTTAATAATCCCATTTGTAATAAATATGGCTCATAAACATCTTCAATAGTTGTTTGTTCCTCGCCTATACTAGAAGCAATAGCTTCAATACCAACTGGTCCTCCATTAAATTTATCAATAATTGCTTTTAACAAATGATAATCAGTATCATCAAGTCCCAGTTTATCTACTTTTAAACGATCTAAAGCTA
>JAAYMD010000073.1 GCA_012521575.1 Mollicutes bacterium | reverse complement strand
TTTTTAATTAGTTCTTGCTTATATAGTGTATATATATAATAATTAAAAACAAAAACAATTACAATAAAACACATAAAAATTAATACTTTACTTATTAATAATCTTTTCATTTCTCTATTTTTCATCTAAACACCAACTTTATATCCTATTCCTCTTACTGTCAATATTATTTTAGGTTCTGCCGGATTATCTTCTATTTTTTCGCGTATTCTTTTTATATAAACTGATAAAGTATTATCATTAACATATTCTTCATTAACATCCCATATATCAGCCAAAATTTTTTCTCTTGAAAAAACAACATTTGGATTTAAAGCAAGAACTAAAAATATTTTATATTCTAATGCTGTTAACATTACATCTTTATTATTTTTAAATACTCTTGCTTGTTTCATATCTATTGTTAAATCATGTATTTTAATCACATTCGAATAATTAAACTTATTAGTTCTTCGAAGTACATTTCTAATTCGGGAAATTAATTCTCTTGCTTTAAATGGTTTAGTTATGTAATCATCTGCACCCATATCAAGACCTCTTACTATTGAAATTTCTAAATCATTAGCAGTTAAAAAAATAATTGGTATTTCTTTTATTTGTTTAATTTTCTTAAATAAAGAAAATCCATCGCCATCCGGCAAATTAATATCTAAAAGAATTAAATCTATTTTTTGATTATTTTCTAAAAGATTTATTGTGTCTTTACAATTATCAGTTTCAATCACTTCAAATGATTCTTGCTCCAAATAATATTTTAGTCCTAATCTAATTGTTTCATCATCTTCAATTATTAAAATTTTACACACTTTAACCACCAATTACATTATACTATAATTTAATTTTTTTTAGTGACAAATTTGTCACAACTGCATATTGTCAATCTTTGAAAATAAATGTATAATATTAATTGAAAATTATTTTGTTTTAAGGAGGGTAGCCAAAAACAAAATAATTAGCGCCAGGCCCTACGGGGTGACGAGGATAGCAGTTATCGAAATATTCGGCGGATGTTGCTACGGTTTGTGTAATCGTTAGGTATATTTTAAAAAGTAAAATCAAAATTACAACAAAAAAATATACCATACACGTATTTTAAATATTTGAAAAATTGGAGGAATTTTTTATGTGTGGAATAATTGGATACGTAGGCAAAAAGAAAAATGCCATACATGTTTTAATTAATGGCTTAAAAGCCTTAGAATACCGAGGATATGACTCAGCCGGTATTGCATATATGGAAAATAACAAAATCAACATCATCAAAGAACAAGGAAAAATTAAAAATCTTGAAGAAAAAATTGATTTTAAAATAAAATCTAATCTTGGAATCGGCCATACAAGGTGGGCTACTCATGGTAAACCTTGTGTAATAAATTCTCACCCACATAAAGTTGGAAAAATCACAATTGTTCATAATGGAATCATTGAAAATTATGAAGAATTAAAAAAAATATTAATACAAAATGGATATTCTTTTAAATCTGAAACTGATACAGAAGTTATTTGCGCCTTAATTGATAAATTATATAACGAAAAAAATGATATGATTCAAGTATTAGATAAATGTAGAAATTTATTAAAAGGATCATATGCTTTAGGAATCATTAATGATGATCAACCCAATACTTTATACGCAATTAGAAAAGACAGTCCTTTAATCATAGCTATTGGTGAAAATGAAAACTATATTTCTTCGGATGTACCGGCGATATTAGATTATACTAATAAATACATATTATTAGATAATAACGAAATTGCAAAATTAACTGATAGCAAAATAGATATTTATAACATTAATAACGAAATTATTACTAAAAAAATAAAGACATTTGAATGGAATATTGAAAAAACTTTAAAAAATGGTTATGACCATTTTATGTTAAAAGAAATTAACGAACAACCAGAAGTAATAAAAGATACTCTTCTTCCTTATATCAGTAATGGTTATAAAAGTTTACTAAACAATATGCCTTGTTTCAAAAATTACGAAAAAATTGATATTGTTGCTTGCGGGAGTGCTTATCATGCTGGATTAATTGGTAAATATCTAATTGAAAAATATGCCGATATACCTGTAAATGTTGAAATAGCTAGTGAATATCGTTATAAAAAATTATTCATTAATAATAAAACTTTAGTTATTATCATTTCGCAGTCAGGTGAAACTGCTGATTCATTAGCTGCTTTAAGAAAAGCAAAAGAACATAATATTGATACGTTAGCAATTGTTAATGTTGTAGGCTCTTCCATTGCAAGAGAAGCGAAAGATGTTTTATATATAAAAGCAGGGTGTGAAATTGCTGTTGCAACTACTAAAGCTTATTCAGCACAAGTTGCTATGCTAGGATTAATTGCATTAAACATTGCTAAGTCAAAAAAGAAAATATCTAACCAAAAAATTGATAACTTTATCCAAGATATTGATACATTAATTAATGAAATGAAAAAATTATTAAAAAATGAAAATTATTTAAAAATAGCAAAAAACATTTATAACAAAAATAATCTATTTTTCATCGGTCGAAAAATAGATTATGCTTTAGCTATGGAAGGATCTTTAAAACTTAAGGAAATTTCATATATACATAGTGAAGCATATCCAGCTGGCGAATTAAAACATGGATCAATTTCATTAATTGAAGAAAAAACGCCAGTATTTGCTATTGTTACCGATAAAAGCATTGCCGAAAAAACTATTAGCAATATTAAGGAAGCTAAAGCAAGGGGTGCTGAAGTTATATTAATTATTACTGACGAATTAGATAGAGAAGCAGACTTTTATGATGAAAAAATTGTAATTCCTAAAATTAATGATTTATTTCAACCATTATTATCAATCATTCCTTTACAATTAATTTCATATGAAGTGGCTAAACTTAGAAACTGTGATATTGATAAACCACGAAATTTAGCTAAATCTGTTACTGTTGAATAATAAAAATAAAACCCTTTTTCAAAAAGGGTTTTAGGATATGGACAAACCTCAATCTTTTATACTTGGGGTTTGTCTTTTTTATAATTTTTCTAATAAAATAAATTTTTTGATAATTTTTGCCATTTTTTCGTTATTTATGCAGTACTTACCCATTTTTAGTGCAATATTTTATCCCTCTATACATAATAACTATACCCATGATTTTCATTATTACCTTCAAAACTTCTTTATATTTATCTATTTTTTCTTTAGACACAATTTCTTCCAAAGTAGTCATTAAAATTTTACTTTGGATATTTTTATTTATATCTAAATTATCATTCTCGATACTATTATAAATAATATATCATTTTTTGTACAAAAAAAGTAAGTACATGTTAACCATAATTAATAAAATAGAAAATACTCGCCAAATTAACTATATCACTCTTTTTTTATAAAAATAACTTTATCAACAATCTGAAAAACTAATCATCGCGATTAGTTTTTTTAAATTCTAAGACATTGTCA
>JAAYMD010000072.1 GCA_012521575.1 Mollicutes bacterium | reverse complement strand
TTTAATTCTTCTTTTGTATGTGCATTGGGATGACTATGTGGTCTTCTAGATTTTAAAGCTAGAGATCTTGCTGTACCATCATATTTTTTCAATTGTCTATAAATAAACATTCTATTAGTACGATACCTTTTTGCAGCTTTTGTTACTCCATGTTTTATCGCATATTCACACATTCTCTTTCTATATTTCATTTCTTCTGTTATAATATTCATAAGATACCTCTTTCTATTAATTTTTTGATCAATCTAATTATACCAGAGGTATCTTTTTTTGTGAATTAAATTTGTAACATATGTATTATAATCTTACATTTCGCCATTTATTCTGTAAAGTGAAAGTTGAGTTTAAAAATAAAAAGTGCATATTATATTTGCAAGATTTAATTTTATCCAAATTAAAAGAAGCATAAATTTTATGCTTCTAACTGAGGGATTTAACATAATTTTTTTCTTTCCACACTATTTGACAAAGACCCAATAAAAAAGCGAGAAAACTCGCTTAAACAAAAATCATTACAATAGCTAAAATAATTAGAGCAACTACCAAGGCACTTAGGACATATTTCCAAATGTATGTTAACCAATCTTTATATGAAACTTCAAGATATGATAATCCTGCAATTAATAAAAGGCTAGTTGGCACGACAAACATAGTAAGCCCATACATAAATTGGAATCCTATAGCAAATTGAGGATATAACAATTCGTTATCAAAAATAGAAGTTACAGCGCTAGATAATACTCTAGCAAGGTGAATAAAATCATTATAAATTAAACTACCAAAAATTGTTGTTAACGATAGTGTAATTAATTGTAATTTATCATTTAAAGTTAATAAAAAATTAGCAACAGCATTAAATATGGTGGCTCCAGATTGAGTAGTAATGATAAGTGCAAATAGGATATTAGCCATTACTACATAAAATGCAACTGGTAACATTTCTTTGGCTCCATTTATAAATGAATCTAAAGTTTCTTTAATGGATAAACTATAAATCCATGCAATAACGATAGTTGCAATAATCAGTATAATCGGTATATCATATGTAGTCCAATTACCTAGAGCATTAACGGCTCCAATAATATTCTCCACAATTGGATATCCATTAATATTTATATCCATTATTGATGTATGTAGTTCATTAAAAAACCCAATTCCAAATGCAATGTTCCAATCAAACATGGCAATTATCAAAAATACAAATACAAAAATTGAAACGATAATTAAAGGTAAAGTATTATAGTCCTTTTGGACATTTTGAGTGTACAATGGTATTTTGATTGAATTTTCTTTTTCTGTATCTTCTGTATCTTTGGAAATTTCTTCTTTTGCACGCTTAATAACAAACATTCCAAATAAAACAGAAATAATAATTAGAAAAATAATTTTTGTAAGTATTTCATTATGAACATTGATGTCTAAAAAATATTTTAATGCACTATTGATATTATAGCTATATGTTGCTCCTAGTCCGCCAACTAACATTGAACCAATAGTTGATGCTAGGGCGGTTATTTTACTGTAACCTAATAATAAAATCACGGTTATAAAAAATGGTACTAAAATAAAAATTAAAAAATTAATACCTACCAACGATGATAATAAAATAAATACAGCTATTGAAATAATTAAAAACTTTTCTTTTTTATCATCATATTTTTGCACAACATTATTAATTATTTTTTGATAAACACCAGTTTTATTTAATACTCCATATAATCCCCCAATAACTATTATCACAACTCCTAGATAAATAAAATTAGATATAGTATTTAAAGGAATCCTAATTAAATCTAGAATTCCTACAGGATTGGTCGGCATTTGTTGATATGTACCATTTGAAAAATAACCAGTTGGAATAACCCACGTTAAGATTACCCCTATTATAAATGTCAGCCCCAATATTTTAGCTAAGTGATATTTTTTCATATTTTTTTTCCTCCTATTATAATTATATCATCAAACTCCCATTTATAGGAATATTTTTTCTTGATTACATTTATAAAACAAAAAAAGCACAGAATTGTGCTAAATCCAGACACCAAAAGCAATAGCGGCCATACTTAAAAGCATACCCCAAACCCAAAACATTTTAACAATATCTCGTTCATCCCAACCTAGTTTTTCGAAATGATGATGAAGCGGAGACATTAAAAATATTTTTTTGCCATAAAATCTAAGGGAAATCATTTGTACTAATGATACTAAAGTTTCAACAATAAATACACCTGCAACAACGATAAATGTTACTTCATGAGAAGTTAAAATTGCCACACTTGCTAAAGTAGCGCCTAAACTCAGTGATCCCGTATCACCCATAAACACTTTAGCTGGATATGTATTGAAAAAAAGAAAACCTAATAAAGAACCTACTAAGACAAAACAAAATATGGCCATAGCTTCATTTCCTGGAACATGTGAACCCCAGCTAATAAGTCCAAATGCAATAAATGCAATAGCTGATAAACCTCCTGCAAGACCGTCTAAACCATCGGTTATATTAACTGCATTACTACTTGCCACTAAAACAAATAATAAGAAAATACCATAAAACCAACCCATATCAATTTTAATCCCAAGTGTATATATATGAAGTATTGGATCATTTCCGCTTCTCATAAACACATAGAAAAACACTAATGCAATTAATAATTGACCTATTAGTTTTTGAATTTCTGTTAAACCATCATTATTTTGTCTTTTAACAATTAAATAATCATCAATAAAACCTAATATGGCATATGCTACAAACACAAACATAATGATAAATAAATTTTCAGAATATTCGATTTTTCCCGATAAAAGAAATGTGATTATGGTCACAATAGTTGGAATGATAAATATCAAACCACCCATTGTAGGTGTTCCTTCTTTTTGTTTATGTTTTTCCTTTAAAAAAACACTAATTTTTTGTTGAGCTTTTATTTTTCGTAAAATTGGAATTAAGATTAGTCCGAGTAAAATTGAAAAAATAAAACCAATCATCATTGCTAAAACCGCTTTTGCTAATATTAACACATCATCATCTCCTAATTATGTTTAGTACTTCTTCTTTGTCGTCAAAATGTATTTTTTCATTACCAATTATTTGATAAGTTTCGTGTCCCTTACCAAGTACCAATAGTATATCATTTTTTTCAAGCATTTGTATACCCTTTTTTATTGCATCTTTTCGATTTATTTCAATTTCATAGTTTGAGTTTACTAAATTTACCACCATATCATTAATAATTGAAAGCGGATCTTCATTTCTTGGATTATCACTAGTAAATATTACCTTTGTAGATAAATTAGTAGCAATTTTACCCATTAAAGAGCGTTTTGATTTATCGCGATTACCACCACAACCAATAATGGTATAAATGTTATCACTATTCATTTCTTTTACAGCATTAATAATGTTAGAAACGGCATCTGGAGTATGTGCATAATCAATGATAATTTTATTATTCCCAAAATTAATAATATCCATGCGCCCACTTGGTGTTTCTATTTCACTAACAATTTTTTGAATAGTTTTGTCGTCAAAACCTAAATCCTTTAAAATTATGATAACCACAAGCATATTATAAATATTGTATTTACCAAAAGTTTTAGTTTTATAAGTAATGTTTTGAACATTAAAAATGGTATAATCTTTTCCTATTTCATAATCGGTTATTTGATAATAAGAATCAGAAAAGCCATATGTTATATTATTATTTTCACTTAACAAAAAATAATCATCATATTGACTGTCGACATTGACAATTGCTTTACCATTAGGTTTTAAATTGGTAAATAATTTTTGTTTGGCTAGAGCATAATTTTCCATAGTTTGATGGAAATCTAAATGATCTTTGGTAAGATTTGTAAAAACAGCATAATCAAATTTTATTCCCTGCACCCTTTTCATATCTAAAGCTTGACTGCTAACTTCCATAACAACAAATTTACAATCATTTTCATAACTTTCTAAAAACAATTCATATAAATCTAAAATATCAGGAGTAGTATTTGATAAGTCCCTTATTTTTTCACCACCTATATAAAATCCCAGAGTTCCAATATAACTGCATTTTAAACCTAGTTTATTTAACGCTTGATATAAAAAATAACAAGTAGTTGTCTTTCCATTAGTGCCCGTTATCCCAATAAGAGTTAATTCATCAATTAAATAACTATATTCCTTTTTTAAATATTCTTGTATAAACTCTCTAGTATCAGGAACCACAATAGTATTTACATCATACAATCCTTTTTCAACAATGACCGTTTTAGCCCCTTTTTCAATAGCATCTAAAACATAATTATGCCCATCATTATTAACAGTTTTAAGCGCGACAAAAATATCGCCTTCTTTAATTTTTCTTGAATCACTTTTTATTTTCACAAAAAAACACCTCTTTACATTAAATTATGTTTTAGGCGTTTTTTTGTTCATTTTTACTTTCTAAATACTCCATCACAACTTTTCGATCATTAAACGGTATTTTTTCTTTACCAACAATCATATATTCCTCATGTCCTTTTCCTAAAATAAGTAAAGTATCGTTTTCATTTAATAAATCTATTCCTTTTATAATTGCAGCTTTCCGATCTAATATCACTTCATAATTATCACGCGTAATACCTTTTGTCATGTCAGCAACAATTTGATTTGGATCTTCAGTATGAGGGTCATCATTAGTAATGATTGCATATTTGCAATTTTTAGTAACTATATCTAACATAACCGGACGTTTAGCACGATCACGATCACCAGTACATCCAAACACTGTATAAATATTTCCTTTAGTAACTTCTTTAACAGTATTAATAACATTTAAGATCGCATCTGGGGTATGCGCATAATCAATAATAATATTGTTTATTTTATATCTAATGTTATCTAATCTACCACTTGGAGCTTTTAATTTTGGTACAACTTTAGTTAATTTTTCATAATCAATACCCATTTCCGTTAATAGCGCAACTGCTACTATCATGTTATAAATATTATATTGCCCAATCAAAGTAGTTTTCAACTCCAAGATATCTCCCTTATATTTATATTTAAAAGTAGTCATTCCATCATTAGAATGGTAATCAATAATTTGATAATCGCTTTCATTAAAACCATATGTTATATTTCGATTATTTTCCAATAAAAAGTAATCTTTGTATTGATCATCAATATTGATGAGTGCAACGCCGTTGGATTTTAATGATTTAAATAACTCTTGTTTGGCTAAAGCATAATTTTCCATTGTTCCATGAACATCTAAATGATCTTCCGTTAGGTTAGTAAATACAGCATAATCAAATTTTATTCCTGCTACTCTTCTATGGAGCAATCCTTGACTACTTACTTCAAACACCACATTTTGACACCCTTGTTCATGCGCCGTTACAATCATATCATAAATTTCGGCTATATCTGGGGTTGTATTTGCTAGATCCTTTATTTTTTTATCAATATAAAAACCTATTGTTCCAATATATGCTGTTTTAGAACCATTTAAATTTAAAGCTTGATAAATTAAAAAACTACTTGTTGTTTTTCCGTTGGTTCCAGTTATACCAATTAAATTCATTTGTTCTAAAATATGACCATATTGATCTGCTAACAGTTTTTCTAAATGTAGTCTTGTATCGGGCACAATTTCCGTTGGAACACTATAATTACCTCTTTCAGCAATTATTTTAGAAGCCCCATTTTCAATGGCTTTTTCGATATAATCATGACCATCACTGGAAATTCCTCGTAGAGCAACAAATGTGTCACCAGGTTTTACTTTTCTAGAATCTGATTTAATATTAATCATCATGTCACTTCCTTGTCTATATTTATATTCTACTATATTAGAATAGTATTTACAAGAAAAAGAAAAATAAGCAATCAAAAAATAAAATCAAAATAGTAAACAATAAATAAAAAGGCACAAATATGTGCCTAATCATCAATAATAACTAACTTTTCATTTTCGACATCAATAACAATTTTGGTATTTGGTTTTATTTTTTCAGTCACAATAGCATTTGAAATCAAAGTTTCAACATGTCGGCTCACAAATCGTTTTAAAGGACGTGCACCATATACTTTATCATAGGAATTATTGACAATAAAGTCTTTTGCACCTTGTGTTAAATGAATTGTTAAGTCATAATTTTTTAAACGTTTTTCAACATCATTGATAATTTTTTCTAAAATATTATAAAGGTTTTCTTTTGTAAGTGAATCAAAAATAATAATTTCATCAATACGATTAATAAATTCTGGTCTAAATGTTTTTAACAATTCTTTATGTATTATTTCTTCAATGTTTTTTACACCTTCTAAAATATATTCACTTCCTAAATTAGATGTCATAATAATAACTGTGTTTTTAAAATCAACAGTACGACCATGAGAATCAGTTATTCTTCCATCATCTAAAATTTGTAAAAGGATGTTGAATACATCAGGGTGTGCTTTTTCAATTTCATCAAATAAAACAATACTATACGGATTTCTTCTTACTGCTTCGGTTAATTGGCCTCCTTCATCATAACCAACATATCCAGGGGGTGCGCCTATTAATCTAGAAACTGAAAAACTTTCCATATATTCACTCATATCAATTCGGATCATATGTTTTTCATCATCAAACAACTCATAAGTTAGTGTTTTACTAACTTCGGTTTTACCAACTCCGGTAGGTCCTAAAAAGATAAATGAACCAATGGGACGATTGGGATCCTTAATACCCGTCCTTGCTCGTAAAATTGCATCCGTAACTAATTCAATCGCACGATCTTGACCAATTACTCTTTTTTTCATGTTTTCTTTTAAATTCAAAAGACGCTCACGTTCACTTCCAGTTATTTTAGCAATTGGTATATTAGTCCATTTCGAGATAATTTCAGCAATATTATTTTCATCAACAGTATCACTTAATATATTTGATTCATCTTGTTCCGATAGTTTTTTTAATTCTGTTTCCAATTTAGGAATGGTTCCATGTCGAAGTTTAGCGGCGGTTTCTAAATCGTAGCGATTTTCCGCTTGCTCAAGCTCAAATTTTGCTTGTTCTAACTCTTCTTTCTTTTTATTAATTTGTTCGTTAATTGTTTTTTCCCTTTCCCAAGCATCTCTTAACTCTTGTTCTTCTTTCTTCAAAATAGATATTTTGTCTTTTAATTCTAAAACTCGTTTTAAGCTAGCTTCATCTTTTTCATTTTTTAATGCTTCTTTTTCTATTTCAAGTTGCATAATCTCACGAGTTAAATTATCTAATTCAACAGGAACAGAATTCATTTGCACCTTTATAGTAGCGCACGCCTCATCAATCAAATCAATCGCTTTATCAGGAAGGTAGCGATCTGTAATATAACGATTAGAAAGAGTAGCAGCAGCAACTAAAGCTTTATCGGAAATATTTACGCCGTGATACACTTCAAAGCGCTCTTTTAATCCGCGCAAAATGGTGATGGTATCTAAAACATCAGGTTCCTTAACTAATACTTTTTGAAACCTTCGTTCAAGGGCACCATCTTTTTCAATATATTTGCGATATTCATTTAAAGTTGTAGCACCAATACAATGAATTTCGCCACGAGCAAGCATCGGTTTTAACATATTTCCAGCATCCATTGCCCCTTCTACTGCACCAGCACCAACAATCATGTGAATTTCATCAATAAACATAATAATCTCGCCATTTGATTCCTTAACTTCTTTTAATACCGCTTTTAATCTTTCTTCAAATTCACCACGAAACTTAGCACCAGCCACCAAAGCTGCCATATCTAACTCCCAAATAGTTTTATTTTTTAATGTATCAGGAACATCACCTTTAACAATTCTATGGGCCAGTCCTTCAACTATAGCTGTTTTCCCAACACCTGGTTCACCTATTAAAACGGGATTGTTTTTCGTTTTTCTTGATAAAATCCTAGTTATGTTTCGTATTTCTTCATCACGACCTATAACCGGATCAACTTTTCCCTCTTTAACAGCTTTGACAATATCGCGACCATATTTTTCTAAAACGTTTTCCAAATTTTCTTGATAAGGTTGTTGATTGTACATTCTATCCCTCCTTTATATATTATGAACATCTTTCATATATTATTTTTATTCACTCCACACTCAATATTACGATTATCATTTTAACACAAAAATTAGCACTCGTCAACATTGAGTGCTAAATCATTTGGATTTTGTTTTTATTTTTTGATAAGAAATAACTATACCATCTTTAGTTTTATTTTTTGTATACTCAATTCCCAATTTTTTTAATTCATGTAAAACTACATCTTCAACTGTTATTTTATCATAATCTTTACGCATTAATTTTAACTGAAATTTTTGATACATCCAATTTTGAATATTTGCATTTATTTTTTCACGAATTGTTTCTAATATTTTAATAAAGTCATCCCTTATCATGTTTTGAGTAGAAACATCTAAAAGATAATAATGTTCTAATTCTTTTTGATATTCATTTAGTAATTTTTTCACACGTGATGTATCGGGAATAAATGTTGTGGAAATATTTTCAATATAATATTTAAGGCGATTTGTAAAAAGATTAAATGAAAGAGAATTATAAATATAATTTAATTCACGAATGTCTTTATTAATGATTTTATTGTGCAAAAAGATACCTTGGATATTTTCGGGGGCAATTTTACCATATACATATTTTTCATCATCATGGAAGCTCTTATTATAAGGTAGTCCATTTTCAATACAATAGCTTAGTGTATGATTTTTATTACTATTATAAAGTTTATCTAATTCACATACAAAACTCACACCATTTGTAATAAACGTATAATAAGCAGTTCCTTTGTTAATAAATCTGGCATCAACTACTGATACATAATCATCTAAGTTTCCACCTTCAAAATTTACTACATTTTGTATTCCATACTTTTTCATTTCCCTTTTTGATAAAATTCCATATTCTAAAATACTTCTCATTTTGAAAAAATCAAAACCTATGCTATGATAGCATAAAAAATTACCAACTTCTGGTTTTGACAACATCTTTTTTGATTCGAGTATTTTATTTTTGTAATAACTATTAATTTCTTCCGATAATTTTATTAGCTTTTTTGAATAATCAAGACGTAAATAGCGCTCATCCAAATGAGCATAAGAAGATTCAAAAAAACGTTTTCTATCTAAAGCATCTGCATCTTTCAAAATATTATATAATTTATAGTAGCGCTCAACATTGGTAACTTCATAATCTTCAATAAAACGATCTTTTTTATCATCTACAACCGAATGACCATCAACAATAGCTTTTAAAATTTTTAAATTTTCTTCATTTTTATATATAGGATGAGTAGCTATCTTATCAATTCGAAGAGCACTACAATATCCATGAAGTGTATCTTCAAAGTCGTTAATTCGCCCTATATCATGATATAAAGCCGCATCAAAAATAATTTGGCGCTCCTCATTATTTAAATTTTCATGTTTCGCTATTAAATAACTAAATAAAAATACCTTTTGAGAATGATAAATACCATGTATTTTACTATTATATAAAACACTTGCATTTATATTTGTTATAATATCAACTATTTCTTTTTTTTCTTCTTCCGTTAAAGTAACATATTGATAAATAATATTGATAATTGTTTTAATTTCTTCCGCGTCTGGCAACATTGATGCTCACTTCCTTGTATTTAAGTAACTCTAATGGATTTAAGATATGAGTCTTGCTTATCTCATCAAACGTTTTCATAAAATATTTAAATTCACCTGGTTTTTCCAAAGATGGGTCACAATAATACCAATTACCATATAGTTTAACGCTAGTAAGGGCATGGTTATATGCTGCAACTAACTTACTTTTTTTACCAGCAGCATAAACACTTGCTGTTTCAATATTTAACATCCTTAACATAAAATTCATTAAATTGACATACCCTTCACAATTAGATTTTTTTAATATTCCAGCATTATAACTGCTATGTATCATTGAAAACTTATTTTTAAGATGTAAAGGAATTTTTCTATACGGTAAATTCATTGACAAATATTGCAAATCACGTTTTAATATTCCTTCGTTATCAAAAGTAGTATTAGTAGTAACAAATTTGTAAATCTCTTTTATTTGTTCATAAGAATCTAACCGATACAACTTTTTATTTTTTATAAATTTATAACACATTTGATATAATTCATTAACTTGTTCCGGTGTTAAAAGTGCAAATTCGGCAAACCCTGTTTTTTCAGCATAAAGAACTTTGTTATACTTTAATTTATATAAATCTGAAAAAAATT
>JAAYMD010000007.1 GCA_012521575.1 Mollicutes bacterium | reverse complement strand
TTTAAAGCTAGAATTATGATTTGCAAAGGCATAATTTTACCTAAAATAAAAGAAGCATAAAAGTTATGCTTCCATTCAGCTCTTTAACATAGGATTTTATTTCCCCCCACTATTTGACAAAGAGCCTATTTCTTTTAATAATGTAATTCGTTTGTCTATCTTTTATGATTTTGAGTCCAATTTCTAAGTTGAAATCTTGGTACTCTATCAATTTTAAACTAATATTACATAGTTAGTTTAAAAATTACTTGTAAATTGCTTTTTTGCTTTTTTAATAACTCCAGCTACTACTTTCAAAGATTATTTCATTTAACTCACTTCTAATACTTCTCCAGTTGGGCAAAAATCGATCCATATAAGCAATAAATTTATCATTATGATGTCTTTCTAGTAAATGAACCATTTCATGGACAATAATATATTCTAAACATCTTGGATTTTTCTTTGCCAATTCTAAATTAATCCATATTCTTTTGTCATCTGGATTACATGTTCCCCATTTTGTTTTCATGAGTTTAACACCCCAAAAGTCAACTGAAACTCCTATGATTTTTTCCCACTTCTTTATATAATCTGGGATAATGCTTTTCAAATATTTTCTATACCATTCCATCATAATTTTTTCGCGCTTTTTGGCACTACTGTTTGGTCTTACATATAAATCTATATATTTCTTATTTCGCAATTCTACTCTCTGCTTTCCTGATGTTTCAATAACATTTAGTAAATATCTAGTACCCAAAAAGTAGTGACTTTCCCCAGAAACAAACTCTCTTACAGATTGGCGTTCTTGAATTTTATATTTTGTTCTTTGTTTTTTTATCCAAGAAAGTTTAGAAATAACAAATAACTTTATTGCTTCCGCATTCATTTTTTCAGGTACAGCAAGTCTTACCCTCCCATCAGGAGGATGAATCGAAAGATGAATATTCTTAATTTTTTTGCTGATGACCTCAACATCAATGTTATCTATAGTAATTTTATCCATATTAATATTCACCTTGATTCTTTACTATTTCAAAAATTTCTTCTAGCTTTTTTTCATCCTTTATATGACGTTCAATGGCATATTTCACTTTTTTCTCTTTGATTCTATGCCCTCTCCAGCTATCAGGTTTAGAATATCGAATATCTTTATCGATTGCTAAGACAAGTTCTTCATTTTGATCTAAATTATCATATAAAGCCCTTTTAGCGGCGCTATTGATTGTTTTAGGGTAATTATTTGAATAATTTTGGTCCTTTACTTTCTTTGTTAATTCAACAATCCTTTTAAGATACTCTTCATAATCAATAACTTGCTCTCTTCTTTGCTTAATCAATTCATCTAATAAAATTGACATTTTTTCATAATATTTAGGATTAGTAGGAGTTTCATCAATAATCAATCTTCTCACATTATTTTCAATCGCCTCAGCAGTAGCTTCTTTATTCTTTTTAATACCTTCTGGTAATGAATTAATTGCATCAGTACCTTTAGCAACAATTAATTCAATTAATGTTAAATCATCAAACGCTGATATTTTTTTACTTTCTTCTGCACTGATATAAGTATCAATCAAATGTCTCATAGCCGGTTCATACGCTTTCAAATCAATATAATCTCCTGCAGCATGCATAACTTCCGCACGAATTGTGTCATAATACTTAACATCTTTTTTTATCACTTCAATTTCATCTTTACTGTATCCTGCTTCTTCCATTTCATTGGCAATATTAGCATATGCTCTAATAAGTACCCTAGTATATTTATATAAAGCTTGTCTTTTTTGTTCATTTTCTTTCAAAGCCTCTTTATTGCTTGTATCTTCGGCACAAAAATATTTGATATAGGCTAAAGTATCTTTGGGAGGCTCAACTGGTTCGCATAAAGATTTTAGTCTTTCAATTGCAGTATCTAATTTTTCTTTAGCTTTTTTAAATCGATTCGTTAGCAAGCCTTCCACATCTTCTTTATCAAATCCTTCAAATGCTTCTGATGTATAATCAGCAACCGATTTTTCAAGACTTTTAAACAAATCTTTATAATCTACTATATAACCATATTCTTTATCCTCACCATCTAAACGATTTACTCTACATATTGCCTGAAAAAGTCCATGATCTTGCATTTTTTTATCAATATAAAGATATGTGGCCGGAGGAGCATCAAATCCTGTTAAAAGTTTATCAACTACAATAAGCAATTTCATTTGAGCAGGATCATCAACAAATTGCTTTTTTACCTCTTCTTCAAATTCTTCTGGCTTCTTACCATTAAGCATTTTTTGATATATTTCATATTTTTCAATATTTTCTGTATTGGCATCTTCACCTGTTGTTTCTCCTTTTAAATCGTTTACATTAGGTATATAAGATGAAATAATAGCGCATTTTTCAAAACCATTAGCTTGAAATAATTCATAATACTTACAAGCTTCATAAATACTTCCAGCAACCAAAATAGCATTTCCTCGTCCATTTTGAAGCCTATCTTTAGTTTCCATATCAAAGATTATATCATTGACTATTTTTGATAACCTAGACTTTGAACTTAAAACTTTTTGCATAGTTCCCCAACGTTTTTTTAACTCAACTTTCGCATAATCTGTAAGCCCTTTTGTTTTTACTTCAAACCACTTATCAATTTTATATTGGGATGTTATATATTGATCTACATTGCGAGCTTCATATTGTAGATCCAATATAACTTTGTCTTCTACTGCTTCATCAAATTTATAAGTATGAATGTACGAACCAAAAACTTCTACACTTTTTTTCTTATCTTTTTTAAGTAAAGGAGTTCCTGTAAAACCAATAAACAAGGCATTTGGTAAAATTGTTTTCATTGCATCATGGAGTTTCCCTGATTGCGTTCTATGACACTCATCAACAAAAACATAGATATCTCCTTTAGCTTTAAAATCCCTTGGGAGGTTCTTTTTTATTTCTTCGATATATTCATCATAATCTACATCTATTGTTTCGTCTTCTTTTCTACCAAATTTATGTATCAAAGAACAAAGAAGTAGAGGTGTAGTTGCGTTTAGTTTTTCAATTAAATCTTTACCACTTTTAGTTCGATAAATATCTTCATCTACACCTTTAAATACCTTTTCAATTTGCCTATCAAGCTCATCACGATCCGTAATTATCAACACTCGTGAATTAGGTATATTTTCCCTGATCCATTTAGTTAACCAAACCATAGTAAGGCTTTTACCACTACCTTGTGTATGCCAAATAATACCGCCTTCACGAGCTTTCACTCTTTTAATAGCAGCTTTTACTCCAAAGTATTGATTAGGTCTACATAGTTTTTTTATTCCTCTATCAAATATTACAAAATCATGAATGATTTCTAAAAATCTCTCTTTATGACAAAGACTAATAAGATGTTTATCTAAAATATAATCTTCTTCTTTTATCAAAGATTCTATTTCTTTTGAAAGATTATCTGTTACTTTTTTATCTTCTTTCCACTTCAAATAATATTTTTCCTTAGTTTCAATCGCTCCATATCGGATACCTTCAGTATCATTTCCCGCCATAACTATTTGAATAGTATGAAAAAAATGTTTAATGAATTTAGAAGTTTGATTGTCTAAATTCTGTCTTATACCCTCAGATACTGATACAGTACTTCTTTTTAGTTCTAAAACACCAAGTGCAATACCATTAACGTAAAGCACAATGTCTGGCCTTTTTTTATATTCACCTTTTATAGACACTTCTTCAGCTATAGCAAATTCATTATCATAAGGATCCTCAAAGTTAATGAATTTGACTGTTTGTTTATTATCACCATCTTTTTCTTTAACCTGCACACCATATCTTAATAGAGTATAAACTTCCTTATTAACATAATAAAGCTTGTCGATTTTATTATTAACAACTTTTACAAGTTGTTCAATTGCACAATTAATTAGCTCTTCATTATATCCTTTTCTTTTTAAATAACTTCTTAAAATTTCTTCTTCAACATTACTATTATTTTCTCTATCATACCAATTACCAAGATATTTATATCCTAGTTTTTCACTAAAAAGTTTAATTACTCTATTTTGTGTTACTCTTTCTTTTTTCCCTACTG
>JAAYMD010000071.1 GCA_012521575.1 Mollicutes bacterium | reverse complement strand
TTAAAATTAGTAGGGACAGATGAAAAAACTATATATGAGGAAACTAAAAAGTTATTGACTGATAAAGCAGCATATCAACAAATGAGTGAAGCTAAAAATCCATATGGTGATGGATTTGCAAGTAAGAGAATAGTTGATGAATTATTAAAAAGGTTTGGAAAATAATATATCTAAAATGAATTTTATGTTTTTGCTAAATGATAGGAATTATAATACATAACATTTTTTACAAAAGGTATAGGTCTATGCCTTTTTTGTATAAAAATATATATTTTTTAAAATCTCAAAATAATAATTTATGTGGTATAATAATTGTAGATTTGTTTGAGGTGAATGTATGAAGTTATCAATAGTTGTACCATGTTATAATGAAGAAAATAATGTTGATTTATTTTATCAAGAAGTAACAAAAACATTTAGTAATAAAAAAATTAAATATGAAATCATATTTATTAATGATGGCAGTAGAGATGGTACACTTATTAGATTAAAAGATATTGCAAGTAATGCTAAGGAACATATTAAAATTATTGATTTTTCAAGAAATTTTGGAAAAGAAGCGGGGATGTATGCTGGTTTAAAAGAATCAAGCGGAGAATATGTTTGTATAATTGATGTTGATTTACAACAACATCCTTCTTTAATTCTTGAAATGATTAATATTTTAGAGGGAAATCCAGATTATGATAGTGTAGCAGCATATCAAGAAAAAAGACATGATCCATTTTTTAGAAAAATATTTTCGCTTTTGTTTTATAAAATTATTAATAAAATATCAGATATTGAGTTTGTTCCAGGTGCTAGTGATTTTCGCTTGTTAAAAAGAAATATGGTCAATGCCATACTTGAAATGAGTGAATATTATCGCTTTTCCAAGGGTATTTTTTCCTTTGTTGGCTTTAATACTTACTATATGCCGTATGAAGCCGATAAACGGGCAAATGGAAGTAGTAAATGGTCGTTTTGGAAATTATTTAAATATGCAATTGATGGAATTGTATCTTTTACAACAGCACCTCTTCGTTTTGCAGCTTACTTTGGTATATTAATTTCATTTTTTGCTTTTATTTATTTTATTGTTTTAATAATTCAAGCATTGGTTCTTGGTATTGATGTACCAGGATATGCTTCCACTCTTGGAACAGTATTATTTCTTGGTGGAATTCAATTATTTGCGTTAGGTATTATTGGTGAATATCTTGGCAGGACTTATGTTGAAACCAAAAGAAGACCAATTTATATAGCTAAAGATATAATTACCAATAAAAAGCAAAGAAAAAAATAAAATGCTTTTGAAAATAAGAATAAAAAATGCTATAATATTTATAGCGATGGCGCACTATTCTAGTCAGTTTGTTTATAGTGGAGGTGGGCCTAAAAATCCACTAAAGGGCACATAAAAACTCCTGGTTCCTGCTTCATACGCCCAGTTTGGGGTGGGTGCTGGGAGCTAAGGATGTTGGACGCTCGTAATGGCATACGATTCCGATCCAATATCCGCACATCCTTCTTTTGAAGGAATGACCTACTTATCGTGCAAGCGCTAAGTAGTGTAGCCTGTCTTGAGTGGATATAGGGGATAACTGTTCTACTTTGCTATTCTTGAGGCCTAAAGATGGTAAAGTATTGGGTTTGAAACTATATCTGCAAAAGAGACTAACTATGAACAAATTGGTGAGGAAAACTCCTAGAGTGTTTGTTGCTGGAGGATTGCAGTGTGACCTAAGTGGCAATCGAGTCATATATTCGGCGACGGTATATTGGTGTCTTTAAAGGGGAACCGCTTTCCCAGTATTTGAAAATGGGAAGTAGACACTAGGGAAATCCTACTCGACCTAAGGCACAAGATTTACTGCAGCAACTGCCATCGCTACTAACTATACATAAAATAACAACAAAAGGGTGAAGTATAAATTGAGCCGGTTACAAAGTTCGGAAATTGAAAAATCCAAAAAAAAGAATAAAAAGAATAAAAAAAAGGTAAAAAATAAGTCTAATCATAAATGGGTTATACAAACAACTATCTTTGCTTTTATTGCAAGCTTAATTTTTTCCTTGATATCAGAAGTTACCATTCCTAATTCAAACGTTTTTTGGGGAATTATTTTGGTAATTATTTTTATTTTGATGGGGATATTTTTTGATATTTTAGGAATAGCTGTTACCTCAGCCGATATAAAACCATTTCATTCTATGAATTCTAAAAAGATCAAAGAAGCAAAAATAGCTGTTTATTTAATTAAGAATGCACCTAGAGTAACATCATTTTGTAATGACGTTGTAGGCGATATTTGTGGTATTATTTCAGGATCGGCGGGAGTTATTATTGCTAATTCCTTAGCTAACACTTTAAATTGCAATGTTGTTGTTGTAACGTTAATTACAACATCATTAATTGCCGGATTAACAATTGGTGGTAAAGCATTAGGAAAAAGTTTTGCGATTAATAAAAGCAAAATGATAATTTTGTGGTTTAGTAAAGCTGTGACCTTTTTAGTTCCAAAAATAGATGGCGAATCACTAAAGTTATTGACTATGAATAAAATATAATGTATACTTAATAGGTAGTAATAATTACTACTTATGAGGTGGGTTATGAAATATTCCAAACAAAGAGAATTGATATTAACTTATGTCCAAAATACAAAAACACATCCGACAGCTGAAATGGTTTATAATAATGTTAGACAAAAAATACCAAATATTAGCCTAGGAACTGTGTATCGCAATTTAAATCAATTGTGTGAATATAATTTAATTCGAAAAATTTCAACTCCAAACAAAATTGATCGTTTTGATAATGTTTATGATAATCATGGACATTTGTATTGCCATGAATGTGGTAAAGTTGAGGACATAAGTGAAGAGATAATATCATCAGTGTGTGATTTTATTGCTGATAAAACTAATTATGATATCATTTCACATGATGTGATTTTGGTTGGAATATGTCGTAATTGTAAGAAAAAAAGGAGGTAAATTATGGAATTAAAAGGAACTAAAACAGAGAAAAATTTATGGACTGCATATGCAGGAGAATCACAAGCTAGAGTGAAATATGAATATTATGCTTCTCAAGCTAAGAAAGATGGATATGAACAAATAGCAGCAATTTTTGCTGAAACATCTGGCAATGAAAAAGAACATGCCAAAATTTGGTTTAAATTACTTCATGGTGGAAAGGTTCCAAGTACAGAAGAAAACTTACTAGATGCTGCAAAAGGCGAAAACTATGAATGGTCAGATATGTATAAAGAATTTGCAAAAACTGCTAGAGAAGAAGGTTTTGATGACATCGCTAAATTATTTGAAAGTGTAGCAGCCATCGAAAAAGAACATGAAGAACGCTATCGTATTTTGCTAGAAAATGTAAAAACAAATAAAGTGTTTGAAAAAGAAGAAGAAAAAACTTGGATCTGTCGTAATTGTGGACATCAATATCGTGGAACAAAAGCTTTAGATGTATGTCCAGTTTGTGATCATCCAAAAGCGTTCTTTCAAGAAAAAGCAGAAAACTATTTATAATGGTTATAAAACATTACACTAGTTGTAATGTTTTATTATATAAAAAGTTATATAAATGTAAATTTAAAGAAAATACATGATATAATTATGTTGGAGATGATAATATGGATCCCAAATTAAAAGAAGCTTTAACATTAGAAATGCAAAGACAAAAAGATAATATTGAATTAATTGCATCAGAAAACTATGTATCTGAAGCGATTTTGGAGTTACAAGGAAGTGTTTTAACTAATAAATATGCTGAGGGATATCCAGGAAAAAGATATTATGGAGGATGCCAATATATTGATATATTTGAAACAAAAGCGATAGAATATGCCAAAAAATTATTTAATTGTAAATATGCCAATGTTCAACCACACTCTGGAAGTGCAGCTAATATGGCTGTTTATAAAGCTTTATTAAAGCCAGGCGAAAAAGTAATGGGAATGAATTTAAGTCATGGCGGACATCTAACACATGGTCATCCTATTAATTTTAGTGGTTTAGAATATGAAATAGTTTATTACAATGTTGATAAAGAAACCGAAACTATTGATTATGATAAATTAATTGAAATTGCTAAAAAAGAAAAGCCAAAAATGATAATTGCTGGTGCTAGTGCATATTCAAAAATTTTAGATTTTGAAAAATTTAGGGAAGTAGCTGATAGTTGTGGAGCTTATTTAATGGTAGATATGGCTCATATTGCCGGGCTTGTTGCATGCGGACTCCATCCTAATCCTTTTCCTTATGCGGATGTTGTAACTTCTACAACACATAAAACCTTAAGAGGACCACGAGGTGGTTTAATTTTAACAAATAATGATGAAATTGCTAAAAAAATCGATAAAATTGTTTTTCCAGGTATTCAAGGTGGTCCATTAATGCATGTTATTGCTGCTAAAGCTCAATGTTTTTATGAAGCTTTACAACCTTCTTTTAAAGAATATCAAAAACAAGTAATTAAAAATATAAAGATATTGGAGCGAACCTTAAAAAATCAAGGATTTAGAATTATTTCTAATGGCACTGATAATCATCTGCTTTTAGTTGATGTTAAAACATCAGTTGGGCTTACCGGAAAAGAAGCTGAGGAAATATTAGATGCTATTAATATAACTGTCAATAAAAATACGATTCCTTATGATACCGAATCTCCTTTAAAAACAAGTGGTATTAGACTTGGGAGTCCTGCTATGACAACAAGGGGATTAAAAGAAAAAGATTTTGAAGAAATTGGATTAATTATTGCTGAAGCACTACATAATTATAAAGATTCTAAAATTTTAAAATCATTAAAAGAAAAAGTTTTAAAGATAACTAAAAAATATCCAATATATAAGTAGGTGACAACATGGAAAAAATAATTAATGGTAAAGAAATAAGTAAAAAAATAAAAGAAGAAATAAAAAAGGAAGTTGGAGGTTTTCCTAGTAAACCTTCTTTAGTTGTTATTCAAGTGGGGAATGACGAAGCATCAAATATATATATTAACACCAAAAAGAAAGCATGTATTGAAGTCGGAATAAAAGTTTATCATTTAAAATATAATGAAAACGTTGCTGAAGAGTTTTTAATAGAAAAAATAAAAAAATTAAATAATGATCAAAAAATTGATGGGATATTGTTACAATTGCCATTACCTCAAAATTTAAATGCAACCAAAATTATTAAGC
The DNA here is from genome assembly GCA_012521575.1 of Mollicutes bacterium. Taxonomy (GTDB): domain Bacteria; phylum Bacillota_I; class Bacilli_A; order RF39; family UBA660; genus DUPI01. Next base: position 3,027 of record JAAYMD010000071.1, on the reverse strand, counting down.
ATATTGATCCATCAAAAGATGTTGATGGATTAACTAGTGCTAACATTGGCAAATTAATGAATAATTCTAATGGTTTAATACCTTGTACACCACTTGGTATTATGGAATTATTAAAAGCTTATGATGTTAAAATAGAAGGAAAACATGTAGTTATTGTAGGGCGCAGCACTTTAATTGGTAAACCTTTAATTAGCTTATTTTTAAATAATAATGCAACAATTACTATTTGCCATTCTAAAACCAAGAATTTAAGTGAATATACAAAACAAGCTGACATTTTAGTAGTTGCTGTTGGTAAAAAACATTTAATTAATCGTAACATGATTAAAGAAGGAGTTATTATTATTGATGTTGGAATAAATAGAGTTGCTAATAAACTGTATGGTGATGTGGATTTTTCAAATGTTTTAGATAAAGTATCATTAATTACACCAGTACCAGGTGGAGTGGGTCCTATGACAGTGACAATGCTTTTAAAAAATGTTGTTAATTGTTATAAAAAGCGTCATCACAGTGAATAATATTATTGGTGATATAGTGAAAAAGATATTATTTACTGGTGCTAGAAGTGGAATTGCACATACGACTATTAAAGAGTTATTAAATAAAGATTGTTTGATATATTTAACGGTTCATACTGATAAACAATTAGAAATTGTAAAGAATACATATCGAAATTACAAAAAAGTTATTTGTCTTAAAGTAGATATTACTAATCCCGAAGATTTGATAAAGCTTGAAAAGTTGGATATTGACATTTTAGTTTGTAATGCTTCAATAGGTGAGGGAGGATCAATTATTGAAATACCGATGGAAAAAGTTAGAAATAACTTTGAAGTAAACGTTTTTTCTAATTTTGAACTAGTTCAAAAAGTATTTCATAAAATGATGAAAAAAAATAATGGTAAAATTATTATGATATCGTCCTTAATACGATTGGTACCTTTTAATTTTTTGGGTGTTTATGGTGCAACAAAATCATCAATAAGTCATTTAGCATATTGTTTAAAAAATGAGTTAAAATTACTTAATACTAATATTAAAATTATTTTAGTTGAACCAGGGCCATATTATACTGGTTTTAATCAAGTAATGCTTGATAATAAATATACTTGGATGAATAAAGAAAGTTATTTTAAAAATTACATAGAATTAATTAAAAGAAGGGAAAATAAAATATTTCATATTATTGAAAGAAAAAAATTAAAATCCGTAGTAAAAACAATGATTAGGGCAATTGAAAGTAAGAATCCAAAATTTTTATATCAAGTGCCTAAATCTTATGGTATGATGGCAAAAATATATAATTTCTTCTTCTTTTTTTGATAATTTAACTTAAAAATACTTGCTTTTAGTAAGTTTTTTTGATATTATTATATTGTCACATAAATGGCGGTGTAGCTCAGTTGGCAAGAGCATTCGGTTCATACCCGAAAGGTCGGGAGTTCGACTCTCCCCGCCGCTACCATAAGTAAATAAAACCTTATGATTTAGGTTTTTTTATTTTCCACTAAAAAACACTCTTAATATAGAGTGTTTTACCATTCTAATATAAATTTTACATCAGCTTTTGAACTAAATATATTATCATAAAATTCCAATTCTATATAATTTTCGTCATTATTTAAAGCAAATGCCATACTTGCAGTCGTTTTTCTACCAGTAGAAATCTTTGAAGGATGTTTAACAGAAATAGGGTATGTTTCTAACGCAAAATTTGCCTTGTCATATGCTCGAAAATCTATGTCACTTATGAAGACATCATCTTCTCTTGATTTATTTTCATATTCATATTCTATGATGACAACTCTATCTGCTTGTTTATCTGAAAATTGATTTCTTTCAGTTGTTTCTTTAACTGACAATATTTTTAGTCTAATTTCGCCTTCTTCATTTGAGATAAAAGCGTCTTCATTTAGTTTGAGAGTTGTAATTTCTTGAGTCTTATTTTCGCCGTCTGTGGTTGTATTTTCTGAATTTTCATCATTTGATGTTTTAGATTCTGAATTTTCAACACAACCAGTTATTCCTAAAAACATAATTGAAATTAGTAAAAAACTGATTATTTTTTTTCATGAAGTTTAAACTTCCCTCCCAATGATTTATATTATTTACATTCGTAACCACTTAAATTATCTTTTTTAAATTGTTCTAAAGTTATTTCTTCATTTGTAATATTGCTAATATAATCACTATCTGTTTCTTCATCATCAAAATAATCTGTTGATAACTTATTTAAGGCATCAAAATTTAGATTTTTAATATCAACTTTTAAATCTTGTAAAATTACATTATCTTTTTTGGAAACAGTTGCTTCAATGCCATTTATTTTATCAAATTCATCGAAAACAGCTTTTGAAAAATCATAAGTAAAATCGATAAACTTAGGATCAACTTCCATTTCTGTTTTGCTTTCTATTTTTGTAACAATATTATCACTATTATAAGTTACTGTAACTGTTTCCTTAGTAATATAGTTATTATCATCAACAGTTTCATTAGTGCAAACTAAGGTACCACCTTTTGACATTAATTTACCACAGCCAGCTATACCAATTAACATGATCAAAAATAATACAATACTATATATTTTTTTCATTTTTCCACCTCCTTTCCTGATTTGTAATAATTCAAATTACATAATATTATAAAAAAAGTGAACTTTTATTATGGTTATTATGTTAGCACATTAGGTAATGAATGTCAAAATAAGGTAATTATTTTTGCATCTTGCATCTAAAATCTAAAATATAATAAATAAAATGGTTTAAAAATTGATAAAATAGGTTAAGAAAAGGTACTATTTTTATTTTTAATTTCCAATAGAAAATTGCTCCTTGTTTAAGAATTTGTTTTAATATGTAATTTAATGTTTGAATAATTTTTAACGCGCAATTCAAATTTTAATAGCAAAATTCGCCAATAAGTGGTATAATTAATTTAGTAATGGATGCGTAAGTGTAATAATAACCTACTTAGAAAATCAAAAAATTTATAATTATTCATATATATAACAAACTACTAATA
>JAAYMD010000070.1 GCA_012521575.1 Mollicutes bacterium | reverse complement strand
TTATCCTCAAATCTTCTAATTATTTCATCAACAATTCTTTTACTTGCCAAACCATCACCATATGGATTTTTAGCTTCACTCATTTGCTTATATAGATTTTGATCAGTTAGTAATCGTTTTGTTTCTTCATAGATAGTTTTTTCGTCAGTACCAACTAATTTTAATGTTCCGGCTTCAATTCCTTCTGGTCTTTCAGTAACATTTCTTAAAACTAAAACAGGTTTACCAAGTGATGGTGCTTCTTCTTGAATTCCTCCACTATCAGTTAAGATAAGATAAGACTTGTTCATAAAATTATGAAAATCAAGTACTTCTAATGGTTCTATTAATTTAACTTTATCAGTATCACCTAAAATTTCGCTAGCGATTTCACGTACCTTTGGATTGCGATGAACAGGATAAACAACTTTAACATCATCAAATTCATTAACAATTTTTTTGATAGCTTTAAAGATATTTCGCATTGGTTCTCCTAAATTTTCGCGACGATGAGCAGTTAATAAAATCATTCGATCGTTTCCAATCCAATCAAATATTTCGTGATTGTAATCATCTTTTACTGTATATTTCATTGCATCAATAACAGTATTACCAGTAATAAAGATATCGTTTTGTTTTTTTCCTTCTTTAATTAGGTTATTTGCAGCTATTTGTGTTGGCGCAAAATGTAGATTGGCAAGAATTCCTACCATTTGACGATTTGCTTCTTCTGGGTATGGTGAATATAAATTCCAAGTACGAAGACCAGCTTCAACGTGTCCAACAGCAACTTGGTTATAAAAAGCAGCAAGTGCACCAACAAATGTGGTTGTTGTATCGCCATGAACTAAAACTATATCTGGCTTTTCAGTTTTAATAATTTCATTTAAACCATTTAATGCTCGTGTTGTAATATCACTTAATGTTTGTCCATGTTGCATAATATTTAAATCATAATCTGGTGTTATTCCAAATATTTCTAATACTTGATCTAACATTTCTCGGTGTTGCGCTGTTACGCATACAATACATTCAAATTCTGTTCTAAATTGTATTTCTTTAATAACTGGTGCCATTTTAATTGCTTCTGGTCTTGTTCCAAAAATAGTCATTACTTTAATCATTTTTCAACTTCCTCTCTTTCATAACAGTTAATATAAATTTAAAATTGTTCAAACAAAATTTTTTAATTCTTTTTGGTTCTTTAATAATTCGGTATAACCATTCTAAATTTAGCTTAATTAACAATTTGGGTGATCGTTTTTTATATCCACTTATTACATCAATTGAACCACCTACTCCTATGAAAATGCCTTTTTCAAATTTTTTTAGGTGTTTATAAATAATTTTTTCTTGATCAGGAATACCAAGGGCAACTAATATTACATCCGGTTTTAATTTTAATATTTCTTCAAATACTTTATCTTTATTTTCAACATATCCATTACTAGAACCCACAATATTAATATTTGGATAGTCTTTTTTTATTACTTTCTCAAACAAATCAATTACTTTATCAGTTGATCCAAAAACATATAAATTTTTTTTTAATTCATTACAAAATTCTAATAATTTAACTGATATTTCAACCCCAGGAATTTTTTCTTTAATATGATAACCCAATTTTTTTCCAGCATAAATAGCACTTATCCCATCAGCCACAATTGTCGTTTGATTATCTAATAATAACTTTAAAAATTTTTCATCTTGTAATGCATTCACAAATGTTTCGGAATTGGCTGTGACAATAAATTTTTTATTGTTTTCTTTAATATCATTATACAACATTTTATTTAAATCTTCAAAGCTACCTTTATACATTTTTTCAATTATATTCTTAATCATTTTTCACCCTCCATCTTCTTAAGTATATCCACAATAACGATAGCTTTTTTAGACCAATCATTTGCTTTAGCTTCGCTATCTAACAATTTTATATAATTAGGATCATCTTTGTTTTGAAGCGCTACTGCAAGTTTTGCAATAAAATCAGCGTGATTTTCAGCAATAAGTACAGATGTATATTTACGACACTCATACATATCAGTAGTTACAATTGGCTTTTTTAATGCCATATATTCGAATATTTTTACTGGAGAAGTTGCATTAGTAATATCATTAATTATAAAAGGGATAGTCAATACATCTAATTTTTTAGCATAATTTTTTAATACTTTATAATCTCTTGACCCCAAAAAAAAGACATTTTTACAATTTTGAATACCTGAATTATCATATGAATCATCATATTTAATTCCAAACAAAACTATATTAAACTCATTGGTTGCATCTATTTTCTTTATTAATTCATAATCAAACCATTTAGCAAGCGCACCATAATAACCAATTGTTGGTTTACCATTATTAATTATATCTAAAAATTCTTGTTCAAATTCATATTCATTGTCAAATTTTTGAAAAAATTCATAATCAACACCATTGGCTGAATAAACTAAATTAGTTCCTCCTCTTTTTGAAATGACATCTTTTTCTAATGCATCAGCAGTAACAACTACTATTACATTTTCTTTATCTTGCATCGCATATTCATATTTTTCTTTGACATTAATGGGCAATTCTTTTGTTCCAGCTAAATCTGGGCTTAAATCGTCAATATATTCATAAATTATTTTGTATCCTTTTTTTATATATTCTTTAACTATTTGAACATTCAAATCCCAATCTGTTGAATAAAATTGCAAATATTTAGGTTTATTAATAGTATCAATTTTATTTAATAACAATTTTGCAAAAACCTTATTTTTAAAATTAACAAGATATAAATTATCTTGCATTTTTTCAATATCATCAACTTTATCAGTCATTGTCGTTACTTCATAAAAAACTAAACATTTTTGCTTAGATAAATTATTAGAAATATGTTGTGGCCTTTGAAATAGCGGAACATTCCAACCAAATCTACTTCGCCATATAATAATTCGGTCATATTTTTCATTATTAAATATTTCATCTAGATATTTAATATATTTTCTTTTATTTTTAT
>JAAYMD010000069.1 GCA_012521575.1 Mollicutes bacterium | reverse complement strand
GGTTTTATATAAGTAATCCATTTTTTTACTAACATTACGACAACAATCATACTCACGACCATTTAGTTCAATTTTATCGGGTAAAGATATTAGTATAAAAAATAATTTTTTCTCTTCTTCTAAAAGCGGATAGTGTTTTTCATAATATTTTAAAATTTCCGAAAATTCATAATCTAAACAATGTTTTTTATATAGTTTGTATAAATCAAAAATCGGAATTCCCTCTTTGGCCTTATCCCAACTAATAAGATAAGAATTTTTATTGCGGATAAAGTGATCAATTTCAAGATTGTTGTGCAAAATTACTAAGCGCTGTTTTCTTTTTTCTTTAATTAATTTATACCACTCTTCAATTTCTCTTTTACAAAAACCAAGAGCCGAAAATATTTTCGAAATATTTCTAATAAGTGTATATTCAGATGGACTCATATATACTTTGGCTTCAATTAAACTTGCCAAATCATTATAATACCCATATAAATATTCAATATTATTTTTAATATCCTCATATATTTTTTTATATTCATCCTCATCTACTTCTTTATAATAAGTAGTTTTGGAATGAAGCAAACTAACTAAGTTAATCATATCAAACATTTTTTGATCATCGGGCATATCAACACGAACAAGATATTCAGTTATTTCATAATCATCATCCATATCACTTATGATTTTAGGATAATAGTTAAAGGCTCTTGATTCTAAATAACGATAAATATCTACACTATTACTACGGTTGCGCTCCTTTGGTTTTAAAACCCATTTTCCCTTTTCTGTTTCAACTATAATTGTTTTACCAATAAATTGATAGCGAATTGGTTTTAAATCATATTTTTTTAAAATTTCTTTAATCTTTTTCATCTTTTTTAGCCGGAATAATTAATTTATCACCAACATTAATTGTATCAATATTGTTGTATATACTTAACTCTTCTTTAGTCACACCATAATTGTTAATTAATAAATCTAAAGTATCACCCTCTCTTACCACATACACTTTATATGTCGTATAAGTTTCCGTAGTGTTGTCTAAATTATCGAATAGTGAATTTGTTATTTCTTCATGATGATTATTAACATCCTCTCTTTTTTCTTCCTTTCGCACTTCAACTTTCTTTTCCTCTTTTTCTTCTCTTACTTCTTCTAATACCTTGCTTTCTCCAACATCTTCAACAATCTTTTCACTTTCTACTTCTTCAATTACTTTTAACTCTTTTTGTTCTTCTACAACTTTTTCTTCTAACCCTTCAACAATCACTTCAATATTAACAGCTAAAACATTATTGTTTATTACTTCATAACTAAAATCATATATATCAACAATTACATTATTAATACTATATTTTTCATCAATACTTACTTCAAATGGAATGTTAAATGAAAATGGCTCAACATTAACACTAGTATCAACCATTTTATAATCACCACTAATGATAAATTCACCGGATATAATATTACCACTACTAGCTTGTAGTGTATGTTCAAGTGAAATACTTGTTATTTCCGATAAGTTAGTTTTAAAAATTATCTCTTTTTTAAATGGAATTATTTTTTTCAAAATATCACCCTCTCTATTTCATTAAATTATATGAATAATATTTTTGAATATGAAAAAAAGTAAAGTTTAACTTTCAATTAAACTTTACTTAAAGTTTCTTCATTAATAACATCTATTACTTCTTTAAAATTTTTAACAGCAATATAATCAACATTTTCTTTTATTTCTTCTGGTATTTCATCTAAATCATTCAAATTACCATAAGGTATAATTATTTTTTTAATACCGTTTCGATTTGCACCTATACTTTTTTCTTTTAAACCACCTATTGGAAGTATTGTTCCGCGTAGTGTTATTTCCCCTGTCATCGCAATACTTGCTGGTATTTTTTTATTTGTTAAAGCACTTATCAAAGCCGTTGTTAAAGTGATTCCAGCACTTGGACCATCTTTGGGAATCGCTCCTTCCGGAACATGAATATGAATATCATTTTTTGTTAATTTATCGTAATCTATTCCAAACTCTTTATAATTAGATTTAACATAACTTAGAGCAATATGCGCACTTTCTTTCATAACTTCACCAAGTGATCCTGTAAGAACCAAATTACCATTTCCTTTGTAATAATTAACTTCAATTGGTAAAGTATCACCACCAAAACTTGTATAAGCTAAACCATTAACTACTCCAACCTTAGCCGTTTTATTAATTTCATTCCATTTATATTTTTCTTTACCTAAAAATTTAGTAACCATTTTTTTTGTTACACGATATTTAGATTTTTTAATGTTTTCCACAACCATTTCAGTAACAATTTTTCTAATAATTGTTGATAATTGTCGTTCAAGTTCTCTAACTCCAGCTTCTTTAGTATATCCCCTTATTATATGTAAAATAATATCATCACTAAAATATACTTTACTTTTAGAAATTCCGTGTTCTTTACATATTTTTCCAATCAGGTGTTTTTTAGCAATATCAAGTTTTTCAAACTCAGTATAACCTGATAAATATACAATTTCTAAACGATCTCTTAAAGCTTCTGGAATATCTTCTTCATAATTAGCAGTTGCGATAAACATTACTTCTGACAAATCGTATTCTTCTTCAATATAGTTATCACTAAAATATTTATTTTGCTCTGGATCAAGAACTTCTAATAAACAACTTGCTGGATCACCTTTAAAATCTTTTGTCATTTTATCAATTTCATCGATTAAGAAAACTGGATTTGAACTTTTAGCTTTTTTCATCCCTTGAATAATTCTACCCGGACTAGCTCCTATATAAGCGCGTCGATGACCAACAATTTCAGCCTCATCATTAACTCCTCCAACAGAAATTTTAACAAAGTTGCGATTAATAGCGCGCGCAATACTGAAAGCCAAAGAAGTTTTCCCTACTCCAGGTGGTCCCACCAAACAAATAATTGGACTTCTTAAACTATTAGTTTGTTGTTTAACAGCTAAATATTCAATAATACGAAGTTTTACTTTTTCAAGGCCATAATGTGATTCATCTAATTTTTTACGAACCTCTTTTAAATCTTCATTATCCACAGTTTTCACGTTCCACGGAAGACTTAATAACCATTCAATATAATTTCTAACAATGTTTGATTCAGGAGATGAGGTAGAAAGATCTTCGTATCTTTTAAGCTCGCTATTTAGGCGCTCGATAATGTTCTTAGGAGCATTTAATTTTTCAATTCTTTCACGCAACTTTTCAATTTCCTCATCTTTAGTAGATATATCCCCTAACTCTTCTTTAATTGCTTTAATTTTTTCGCGTAATAAAAATTCTTTTTGCGTATTATCTATTTCAGCTCGCACTTTTTGATCTATTGATCTTTCAATATCATATATCTTTTTACAGTTATATATATCTTCCAAAATCATTGTCGCTCTTGCTTTAACATCATTAGTATACAAATATTGTTGTTCGCGCTCGATTTCAATTGGAAGGAATGTTGCTAATACATCTGTCATTTCTGATAAATTATTTATGTGTTCAATAACTCCTAAAATGTTATTACTTATATATGAAGTACCACGAACATAATTTTCAATTTCGCGATATAACTTTTTGGTTAAAATTTGATTTTCCATTGAATCAATTTCAGTATCTTCAATCTCCCCTACAATTGCCTCTAAAACATCTGAATCCTTATTTAAATTTAAATATTCGTGGACCTTACCGCGTTTCTCACCTTTAATAACAACTCGAACATTACCGTTTGGTAATTTTAATTTATGAATAATTTTAGCAATAACACCAATTCTAGGAAGTTCATTAATTTTTGGAATTTCTTCCAAACTATTTTCTTGACTTACTATTAAAATGTTATTGTCATGAAAAAATTCGGCGACTTCTAATACCGTTTTGCTAACTGATCCATCAAATTCTAACCGAATTTCATTATGAGGAAGCAAAACAAGATCTTTTAACAAAATGACAGGTAAATTTATTTTCAAGTCCATCCACCTCCTGTTTTAAACGCTTTTTATTATAATACAAAAGATGATAAAAGTCTATTACCAATATCATCTTTCTTGATTTAAATATTTAATAAATTTTTCTTCATCCCAAATCACAATATTTAATTCCTTAGCTTTTTCATATTTACTTCCAGGATTTTCACCAACAATGACTACATCAGTTTTTTTACTAACACTACCAACAACATTACCACCCAAACTTTCAATTAATTCTTTCGCCTCATTTCTTGTAATCGATGATAAAGTTCCTGTTAAAACAAAATTTTTACCACTAAAAATCTCACTTTCTTTTGTTGATACACCTAAATATTTTACATTAACTCCATATTCCTTTAGTTGATCAATTAATTTAAGATTTTCTTCACTAGCAAAATAATCAACAACACTTTTGGCAATTACATCACCAATATCATTTATTTCAACTAACTCTTCATAAGTAGCTTTACTTAAATTATCAATATTTTCAAAATGACTGGCCAAAATTTTAGCAGTTTTATTTCCAACATATCTTATTCCCAGTCCAAATAAAAGTTTTTCAAGTGAATTATTCTTACTATTTTCAATATTTTCTAATAAATTATTAATACTTTTTTCTCCAAAGCCCTCTAACTCCATTAACTCTTTTTTATATTTTTTAAGTTTATAAAAATCAGAAATTTTTTTTAAATATCCCTGATTATAAAATTCCTCAATTATTCTTTCCCCGAAACCTTCGATATTCATCGCATTACGACTAACATAATGTAGAAGACTTTCTTGTTTTCTTGCATCGCATAATTCGTTTTCACAATAATATGCTGCCATATTTTCTTTTTTTATCAAAACACTTCCACATATTGGACACTTATCAATCATTTTAAAATCGATTTGACTACCGTTTCGGCGCTCCTTGACTGGACGAACAACTTCGGGAATAACATCACCAGCTTTTCTAACTACCACAATATCATTAATTTTAATATCACGGTCCAAGACGTAATCTTCATTGTGTAAAGTCGCTTTTGAAACAATTGTTCCCGCTACACGAACTGGTTCTAAAACAGCATTTGGTGTTACTTGTCCAGTTCGGCCAACAGTAAAAATAATATCTTTAATTCGGGTTGTTACTTCTTCGGCTTTAAATTTAAAAGCAGTCGCCCACTTTGGATACTTAGATGTATATCCTAATTTTTCTTGATTTTCAATATTATCAACTTTAATTACTATACCATCTATTTCATACTCTAATTTATTGCGATGTTGAGACCAATATTCAACATAATCAAGAACACCTTGAATATCATCAAATTTTTGAATGTTAGGATTTACAGTAAAACCTAATTTTTTTAAATATTCAAGTCCTTCATAATGACTATTTATATTAAAATCTTTTGCATTTGGTAGGTGATAAACAAAACAATCAAGTTGTCTTTGAGCAGCAATTTTAGAATCAAGTTGTCGAACACTTCCCGATGCAGCATTACGAGGATTAGCAAATAATGGTAAACCTTTTGCTTCTCTTTCTTTATTAAGCTTTTCAAAAACAGCTTTACTCATATAAATTTCGCCACGAACCTCAATATCTATTTTCTCTTTTAGTTGTAAAGGTATTGTTTTAACTGTTACCACATTATGAGTAACATCTTCACCAGTAATTCCATCTCCTCTAGTAACACTTTTAACTAATCTTCCTTTTTCATATATTAAAGAAACTGCAAGACCATCAATTTTAGGTTCACAAACATATGCAGAACTTCCAACTTCTTTTTTTATGCGCTCATCAAAAGCCATTATTTCTTCTTCATTAAAAACATTCCCTAAACTTAACATTGGTGTTTTATGAGCAACTTTTTCAAACTCTTCAACAACCATTCCTCCAACTCTTTTAGTTGGGCTATCTATTCTAGCATATTCAGGATATTTTTCTTCTAATTTTATAAGCTCTTGCATATATCGATCGTACTCTTGATCACTAATGGTGGGATTGTCCAAAACATAGTAATCATAGTTTGCTTTATTAATTATTTCAATCAATTCATCGATTCTTTTTTTCACCATTATCACCAATATTATTATATCATAGCCAAAAGAAAATAAATAAAATTTTTCATCTATATTCTAAAAAAAGCATGGTTTTCCATGCCTTCTTTTTACTTAATTTCCTCAATAAATTCTAACAGTTGTTGTTTTAATTCAGGATTATCAAATGCATATGCAATATTGGCCTTTAAATAACCAACTTGATTACCTGTATCATACCAATCACCATCAAATATGCAACTATAAAAATCTTGTTTTTTCATTAATTTTTCCATCGCACCTGTTAAACAATATTCACCTTTTTTCATTGGAATATTTTTTATTTCATCAAAAATTTCAGGTTTTAAAACATACCAACCAACAGATGCCGAAGTACTTTTTACTGATCCAACTTCTGGTTTTTCCACAATTTGCTTAATTTTTAAACTATTATCATCATAATAATCAACAATACCATATAAATTAACTTTATCTTTAGGCACCTCTTGAACCCCTATAATATTGGCATCATATTTTTCATATGCATCAATTAATTGTTGAGTTGCTGGAATTTTACCTTTAATAAGATTGTCTGCATATATTAAAACAAAAGGATCATCACCAACAAAAGTACGGGCAAGATTAACAGCATGTCCAGTTCCCAGAGGTTCACCTTGTCTAACATAATAGATTTGGGCCAAATCTGCAATATCTCTAACCTTTTTTAATTGCTCTAATTTTCCACTTTTTTCTAATCTTGATTCTAGTTCATAGCTCCTATCAAAGTAATCTTCAATAACTTTTTTATAAGGACTTGTTACAAATAAAATTTCTTTAATTCCACATTGCGATAATTCTTCAACAATAAAATGAATTATGGGTTTATCAATGATAGGAAGCATTTCTTTTGGACATGACTTAGTAATTGGTAAAAATCTTGTTCCCATTCCAGCAATTAAAACAACTGCTTTTTTAACTTTTTTCATATTTATTTTTCCTTTCTTAATTCATTGTAAACATACATTGCTACAGCTAATACTCCAAAAAAAAGCCCAATCCAGAGCAACGGATTTTTCTGATTGTTTATAATAAATTCACGAAGTGGCTCAATTGCTTTTTCCAGCCATTCATATAATCTTATATGCCAATCAACCATATCCTCATCCTTTCTTAATACTTTTATGACCTTTTATCATTTTTTTAATACCATATTGGTGAGAAAATGCAATTGTTAAAACTTTATCATCAACTCCAACAACTATTCCTGGACCATATTCATCATGTTCAACATTATCACCAATGGCATAATCTTCAGTTTCATCAATTAAATTGCTATAATCATTAAATTGTATTTCAGCAAGTTCTTTTTCTAAATACTTATCACTAATTTCATTAATAAATCTACTAACTACGCTTCTATTAGTCATTCCATATATTGTTCGCATTTTAGCATTAACCAACCATAACTTCTTTTTAGCCCGAGTAACTGCTACATAAAAAAGTCTTCGTTCTTCTTCTATTTCGTCAAAATTTTCACTTGAATTACGATGAGGAAAAATACCTTCTTCTAAGCCAACAATAAATACATAATCAAATTCTAAACCTTTGGCAGAATGAACTGTCATCAGCGTCAATGCATTATCATTGTTTTTATATTCTTCAACATCAGATACTAAACTTACCTCATATAAAAAATCCTCTAATGATATTATACCATATTTTTCTTCAAATTCTCTAGTAATAGACTTAAATTCTTCTAGATTTTCCAATCTTATTTCCGATTCGATACTTTTTTCATTAATTAATTCTTGCTTCATACCACTTTTATCAAGCACTAAATCTACTAATTCAGTTAAAGTTAATTCATCTTTTTTACTTTTTATCTCTTCTATCATTTTCTTAAATTCTAATTCTTTTCCACTCTCAATTATTTCGTATATCGATTTGTTATAAAGACTTGCTTTATTTGTTAATGCTTCAATAGTTTTGGGGCCTATTCCGCGTTTTGGAACATTAATAATACGAAGTAAATTAATATTATCCTTTTCATTGTGAATAACTTTTAAATATGCTATTAAATCCTTAATTTCTTTACGATTATAAAAATATACACTTCCTACAATCTTATATGGAATATTTGCTTTCAATATAGCATCTTCAATCGTTCTAGATTGGGCATTAGTACGATAAAGTATGGCAATATCTTTGGCATCAACTCCATTATCCATAAGCTCAACAATTTTATTTACAACATAATGAGCTTCTTCTTTTTCATTATAAGCTTGATGATAAATTACTTTAGATCCTATTTCATTATCAGTCCATAAATTTTTATCCTTTTTTTGAGTATTATTTTTAATAACATCATTCGCTACATTTAAAATATTTTGAGTAGAACGATAATTTTTTTCAAGAAGAATTACTTCGGCATCTTTATAATCTTTTTCAAAATTCAAAATATTTCTAAAATTTGCACCTCTAAAAGAATAGATTGATTGCGACTCATCACCAACAACACAAATATTTTTATACTTAGCACTTATCATCTTCGTTAAAAGATATTGCGCCCCATTAGTATCTTGATATTCATCAATTAAAATATATTTATATTTTTCTTGATATTCTTGTAAAATTTCGGGATATTTTTGAAAAAGAATAATCGGTTTCATTAATAAATCATCAAAATCAAGAGAACTACTTTCTATCAATTTTTTTTCATATTTTTTATATACCTCTAATACCTTTTTATCAAATTCTGTATGTACAAATTTAGAGTAACCTTCAGCATCGATTAATTCATTTTTATTACTACTAATAATATTTCTAATTCTTTTAGGATTATATATTTGTGGATCAATATTTAATTCCTTTAATATTTTTCGAATTAGTGACAAAGAATCTTCACTATCTAATATTGTAAAATTACGTTTATATTCTAATTTTTCATAATACTTCTTAATAATTTGCAACCCAAAAGAATGAAAGGTAGAAATTTGAATTTCATAAGCTTTTTCTCCAAGCATATTAATAACACGATCTTTCATTTCCCGAGCAGCTTTATTAGTAAAAGTTATTGCCAAAATCGATTTTGGATCAACCTTTTTTTCTTGTATTAAATAAACAATTCGAGTTGTTAAAACTTTAGTTTTTCCACTACCAGCACCGGCAAGCACTAAAAGAGGTCCTTCAGTTTTCATAACCGCTTGCTTTTGTTGTTCATTTAAATTTTCTAAATCCATTTTACCACCATTATAATCATACCATAAAAAAACACAAATGATAAGAATTTGCTATTATAAAAATAATACTATCTAGAGAAATCAATCATATGTTACACTTTTTTTAAAAAAATTTATCCTCGGCTAATTAAATTGATAATTATTTACTATTTCATTTGGTGTTTTAAAATTTAATACTTTTTTTGCTAT
>JAAYMD010000001.1 GCA_012521575.1 Mollicutes bacterium | reverse complement strand
TTTATTCAGAAGAAGAAATGCATAGAAAATTAAAAAGATATAATAGTAGATATAATAATATAGCAAAAAAAGTATTAAATTTTAAAACACCAAATGAAATAGTAAATAATTATCAATTTAATTAGCCAAGGAAAAATTTTTTTAAAAAAGTGTAACATATGATTGATTTCTCTAGACCCGCCAAATATCATAGAATTTTTTAAAATTGAAAATTGTCAAAAATTGTTGTATTATTATAATAGGTGTTTAAGATGGATGTAAAAATTAAAAGTGGCTTTATTATTGGAATTATTATGGTAATAGTTGGTTTTTGTCTTTGGTCGGAAGCAAGTTTCCCGCTTGTTGGTTTTGGTGTTGTTATAATAGGGTTTACTTTAAAAAAAATAATTAACAAGAATAATTAATATTTATTCTTGTATTTAAAGGTGATTAATATGAAATATTTAACCCCGGATAAAAAATTTATTCAAAAGTACACTGAATTTATTACAGCTGACAAATATATTTCGCAAAAAAATTTGAAGACTTTTCTTTTTAATAATGAAAACTTGATAAAAAAAATAAAACAAGGTATTTATTATTCAAATGATTATTATAAAGCTATTGATATAATTGAAAATATTGATGATTATGTTAAAAAACATAATGATGTTTTTATAAGGCGCAAATTAATTGAAGAAAAAGAATATTTTGATAATCTATTTAAAGATGTTGATCCTAATATTGTTCTTGATACTGAACAAAGAATAGCTATTTTAACTGATGAAGATTATTCAATGATTGTTGCGGGCGCTGGAAGTGGAAAAACAACCACTATGGCGGCTAAAGTTAAATATTTAGTTGAAAAGTTAAAGGTTGATCCAAATGATATTATACTTATATCTTATACTAATAAAGCTGTTGATGAATTAAAACAAAGAATTAATGAAGATTTTAATATTCCAGTTAAGATTTGTACATTCCATAAATTTGGGATTGATATTTTAAAGGAAAATTCCAATGAACCACTTAAAGTTCTAACAAATAGTTATAATATTATTGCTGATTTCTTTGATAAAAAATTAGCAAACGATAACGAAAAATTAAAAAAATTTTTAAACTTTTTCCTATATTATTTTGATATTCCAACTTCTGCTTTAAAATTTAAAAGTTTAAATGAGTATCATAAATTTAAAACTAGAAATGATTATATAACTTTGAGATCTCGCTTGGATGATTATAATAAAGAAATTATTGATGAACGAACTAAAAACAAATATACTATTACGGGAGAATTTTTAAGATCAAGTGAAGAGGTAATGATTGCTAATTTTTTGTACATGCATAACATTGAATATGATTATGAAAAACCTTATCCTTATTTAAATAAAGGAAAAGTTTATTTGCCGGACTTTACGATTTATTTTGGTGAAAAAACTTATTATTTGGAGCATTATGGAATTGATGAAAAAGGAAATAATAATTGGTTTAGTAAAAAAGATAGATGGAAATATAAAAAAGGAATTGATTATAAAGCAAAACTTCATAATAAACATCAAACAACATTAATTCCAATATATTCAAAATATGAAGATGGCAGAAATATGCTTGAGCATTTAAAAGAGGAATTAGAAAAACATGGAATTGTACTTAGAAAACGAGATGAAAAAGAAATTTTTTATAAATTGGCAGAAAGTAATAAAGATATGTATTATATGCGTTTTATTTTCTTTTGTATGGAGTTTATTAAGGGTTATAAGAATTTGGGACTAGAATATGAAGATTTTGATAGGCTAATTGAAGAACATGAAAAAGATGAAAGAACGGTTATGTTTTTAAATTTTGTTAAGGATTTATTTGAATACTATGAAGATGAATTAAAAAGAAATAATTTAATCGATTTTGAAGATATGATAAATGAATCATATAAACTTTTAAAACATGCAAAAAAAGAAGAAGTTGAATTAAATTATAAATATATTATTATTGATGAATATCAAGATATCTCAATTCAAAGATTTAATTTAACTAAAGAAGTATCGCGGCTAAGTGATGCTAAGGTTATTGCTATTGGTGATGACTGGCAAGCAATTTTTGCATTTGCAGGTTCCGATGTTACTCTTTTTACGGAATTTAAAAAACTAATGGGTTATGGCGAAGAGTTGCATATTACAAACACATATCGCAATAGTCAAGAATTAATTGATATTGCTGGTAAGTTTGTCATGAAAAATAGAAAACAAATTAAAAAACAATTAAAATCAGATAAACGATTAAGTAAACCGGTTGCTATTGTGAGTTATGATGATAGTAAAGATAAAGCTTATAATTTAGCTTTAACTGTTGAAAATTGTATTAAAAAGATTGTGGAAGAATATGGTGAAAAGTCTACAATTTTACTAATCGGTAGATATAATTTTGATAAATACCATTTACTTAATACGGGATTATTTTATGAATATGAGCATGATCAAATAAAATCTATTAATTTTCCTAATGTTGATATAACATATTTAACGGCCCATAGTTCTAAAGGATTAGGTTTTGATAATGTTATTATTATCAATGCAAAAGATGGAGTTTATGGATTCCCATCTCAAATTAAAGATGATCCGATTATGGAAATCATAAAGGTTAAGGATTACAGCTTTAAATTCGCAGAGGAGCGCCGCCTTTTTTATGTTGCGCTTACTCGCACCAAAAATAAAGTTTATCTTGTCACGCCACAAAACAGACCAGCTTCCTTCTTAATTGAATTAAAAGATTATCCTAATGTTTCAATTATTAATATGAAGAAAAGTGATTTTGTAAAAAAAGACGAAGTATGTCCATACTGCCATTTTCCGCTTTTAAAAAAACCATTTAATAACTTAAATATTCCATTTTTATATGTTTGTAGTAATGAAAAAGAAATTTGTGGTTTTAAAACTAATAGTTTGATAGCAAAGAAAAATATTATTCATTGTGATAAGTGTAAAGATGGTTATTTAATAGTTAAACAAAATCGAAAGAATAAAAGCTTTTTTCTGGGATGTACCAATTATAAAGAGGATAAAACAGGATGTAATAATAAAAAAAGTTTATGGATGTAAATAAATTATAAAAATTAAATATTTTATAGTATAATATAAAAAGGTGATTTTAATGAAGAAAAAAGTTGTAGTTTTAGGTGGCGGAACCGGCATGTCAAATTTATTAAGCGGGCTTAAAATGTTTCCACTAGATATAACTGCGGTAGTATCTGTTTGTGATGATGGAAGCAGTACCGGTCGTCTTCGTGAAGAATTTAATATCCCTGCTGTTGGTGATATAAGACGAGTATTGGTTGCTTTATCGGAAACTCAACCTTTTTTTGAACAATTACTTAATTATCGTTTTAAAACAACAAGTGATTTAAATGGGCATACGGTTGGTAATTTGCTTCTGGCTGCTGCATCCAATATTACGAATAATATATCAGATGGTATTGAAGTCATTTCAGAAGTTTTAAATTTGAAAGGAAAAGTTGTTCCATTAACTGAAGATAATGTTATTTTAATGGGTGAAATGGAAGATGGTACTATTGTTGAAGGTGAACATAATATTACTCAATGTGAATTGCCGATAAAAAATGTTTTTTATAAGGAAAAACCGGTTGTTAACCCTAATGTAATTGACGCTATATTAGAAGCGGATTTAATAATTTTAAGTATGGGAAGTGTTTTTACAAGTATTATTCCTAATTTAATATGTGAAGGTGTAGTTGAAGCTTTAGCAAAAAGCCGCGCTAAAATCATGTATGTTTGCAATATGATGACTCAACCAGGTGAAACGGATAATTTTAATGTGAGTCATCACATTAAATTGCTGAATAGATATTTAGGTGCGCGTAAAATAGATGTCGTTGTTGTTAATAATGGAGAAATGGATCATGAATTGGTGCGCAAATATGAAACTCTAGAACAAAAAGATCCGGTTATTTATGATGAAAAAAATGTAAAAAAATTAGACGTGGAAATAATTTCATCTAATTTTGTTACGGTAATTGATGACATTATCCGTCATGATGCCAAAAAGTTGGCGGCATATATTTTCCTTTATTTATTATAAAGGGGGTATTTTATGTCTTTTACCTCTATTGTCAAAAATGAAATTAGCAAACTTGAACTTAATGAAGTTGAACATATTGCTGAATTATCGGCTTTATTTAGAAATATTGCTGAGATAAACCACAAAATTAAAATAACTACTGAAAACGCTAGTGTTGCAAGGTTAATTTTTAATTTAGTTAAAGATTTATATCAAATTAATGTTAAAATTACTGTAAGGAAAGGTTATAATTTTCATAAAGGCTACTATTATATTTTAGAAATACAAGATAAAGTTGATATGATTTTAAGCGATTTAAGCATAAAAAATGGTAAAAGTTTTTTAAATGTTCCCAATCAATATATAATTGATGATAGTGAAAGTGAAAAAGCTTATTTAAGAGGATTATTTATGGCTGTTGGTAGTGTCAATGATCCTAAAAAATCAAGATATCACTTAGAATTTTTAGTAGATAATAAAGATTATGCTCAGTTTATTAGTGATTTATTAAATAATTATCATTTGAATAGTAAAATTTTAAAAAGAGATAACAAATATATGGTTTATATTAAAGAAGCGGAAAAAATTAGTGATTTTTTAAGATTAATTAAAGCAAGCCATGCTGTTCTTTATTTTGAAGATATTCGTATTTATCGCGATCATAAAAATATGACTAACCGATTAAATAATTGTGAGCAAGCAAATGTTGAAAAAGTTATTTTAGCTGCTAATAGTCAAATTTCAGATATTAAATTAATTGAAAGTATTGGTGGACTAGATTTGTTAGATGAAAAAATAAAAACTGTTGCTATTTATCGTTTAAAATATCCTGAGGCTTCCTTAACAGAATTAAGTGAAGTAATTAGTATTGAAACAGGATATAAAATTACAAAATCTGGATTATATCATCGTTTAAAAAAAATTAGAGAAATGGCCAACCGAATAAGAAGTCAAAAAAAATAATTAAGGTTGGCTGTTTTATGCGACATCAAAATTAAAATATAGTATAATAAATATAGATGAGGTGATTTTCGTGAAAGTTATTTTTATTAAAGATTTAAATGGACAAGGAAAAAAAGGGGAAGTTAAAGAAGTTAAAGATGGTTATGCGATGAATTTTTTAATAAAAAGAGGTTATGCAATACAAGCTACTTCTGAAAGTTTAAAGCGTTTAGAAGAAGAAAAGAAAAAAAAGGCGCAATTTGAATTACAAGAAATAATGAGAGCAAAAGAATTAAAAGAAAAACTAGAAAAAATAAAGTTAACATTTCCGGTTAAAACAGGGGATAATATGAAAGTTTTTGGAAGTATTAGTCCAAAACAAATTGCAAATGAATTAAAAAAGTACGGATTTGAAATTGATAAAAAGAAAATACACCTTCAAGAATCGCTATCAACATTAGGTAGTCATACCGTTATAATTGAATTACATAAACAAGTAAAAGCTGAAATTGAAGTAATATTAGTTGTAGAAAGTTAGGTGATATTGTGGATTCTAAAACAATGCCCTACAGTTTGGAAGCTGAACAAGCTGTACTAGGTTCAATGTTTATTAGCAAATATGCTTTACAAAAATGTGTTGAAAGTCTAACTGGAGACTTATTCTTTCTTGATTCTCATAACAAAATATTTACAGTTATAGCTGATTTAGCTGAAGCTGGTACAGTTATTGATTTTACAACTGTAACTGCCGAATTAGATAAAAGAAATTGGTTAAAATTAGTTGGTGGTGTTGAGTATTTATTAGAAATTACAAATAAAGTGGCAAGTGCTGCTAACATTGATGCTTATATTCAAATTGTTGTAGAAAAAGCTACTTTAAGAAGATTAATCGAAGAAGCTACTGAAATTATCACCAATGCTTATTCAAGCAGTGAATCAGTTAATGAAATTTTAGATGATGCCGAGCGCAAAATACTAAGTGTTGTTAAAACAAGAAAAGGCAGTGAGTTTAAATCTATTCAAGAAGTATTATTTAAAGCACAATCTGATTTAGAAAAGCTAGCACAACAAAAAGGCGAAATTACTGGGCTTCCTACAGGTTTTTATGATTTAGATAAAATTACTTCGGGATTACATTCTAATGAATTAATTATCATTGCTGCCCGTCCAGGTATGGGTAAAACCGCATTTGCGCTTAATATTGCCTGTAATGTTGCTATTAATACGGGTAAAACAGTTGCTATTTTTAATATGGAAATGAGTGCCGAACAATTAGCAATGAGAATGTTATCATCGCTTGGACAAATTGATGGGAATAAATTGAAAACTGGTCGTCTTGAGCATACCGATTGGAAACGTCTTAATGAAGCAATTAGTAGATTAGCGGATACCAAAATTTTTATGGATGATACTTCAGGAATGACAATTGGAGAAATAAGAGCGAAGTGTCGTCGTTTAGCTAGTTCTAACCATGGGCTAGGATTAATTGTTATTGACTATTTACAGCTTATTAATGGATCAGCGAAATATGCTGGTAATCGCCAAATGGAAATTTCGGAAATTTCCCGTTCTTTAAAAACTTTAGCGATGGAACTAGAAGTTCCCGTTATCGCCCTTGCGCAACTTTCCCGTTCGGTTGAAGGACGTGAAAATAAAAGACCGATTTTAAGTGATTTAAGAGAGTCAGGATCAATCGAACAAGATGCCGATATTGTTGCCTTTTTATATCGTGATGATTATTATAATAAAGAAGCAGCAATTGACAAAAATGCAAGTAAAAGTGAATTCATCATTGGAAAACACCGTAATGGACCAACAGGAACAATAGAATTAATGTTTATTAAAAGTACAAGCACTTTCCGTAACTACATAGACGGAGTAGAAAATGGGTGATAAATGTGAAAAAAATTGGTTATTTTATTATTTTTTTAATTAGTGGAGCAAGTCTTTTTCTTTTAGGTTTTGATTATAAAAAACAGCAATCTCCCATAGAACTTTATCAAGTATATTTAGATGGTGAAATTTTGGGGGTAATTAAAAATAAGGAAAAATTAGAAGAATATATTGATGTACAAGGTGAAGCCTTAAAAGAAAAATTTAATGTTGATAAAATTTATGGGCCTTCAACTTTAGAAATAAAAAAGATTATTACATATAATAATAGAGTAAATACTGTAGAAGAAATATATGATAAAATTAACGAATTAAAAGCTTTTACAGTTAAAGGTTATCAATTCAATATAAAAAATGAATTTTCGGAAAAAACAATATATGTCATAGATGATAAAATTTTTGAAGAAGCAGTTGAAGATACAATTTCTACTTTTGTTGGTGAAGATTCATATCGTTTATATAAAACCGATAATCAATTAAAAATTGAAACTGTAGGAAGTATTATTGAAAATATTTATTTGGAAGATGAAATAACATATAAAGAGACTAATATTCCGGTTAATGAAAAAATTTATTTAGATAAAGCAGAACTTGCTCAATTTTTATTATATGGTGAAAATGTTGAAATGTTTAAATACACAGTTCAAGAAGGTGACACCATTGAAATGGTTGCATTTAATAATAAAATAAGTGTTGAAGAATTTTTAATTGCCAATCCTGAATTTACTAGTAGGAGTAATTTGCTGTTTCCAGGACAGGAAGTAACAATTGGGGTTCCAGATCCTCAAATTAGAGTAGTTGTTGAAGAACACATTGTTCGTGAAGTTGAAACAGAATTTAAAACAGAAATTAGATATGATGAAACACGTTTTGTTGGAGATAATGAAATTATCGCCAAAGGAGAAAAAGGTCTAAGTCGTGTTACGCAAAAAACAAAAACAGTCAATGGTCAAATTGTTTTTGTTGATCATATCAGTAGTGAAGAATTAAAACCAGCAATTAATCAGGTGATTGTTAAAGGTAATAAAAATTTACCACATATTGGTACACCTGATGCATGGACTTGGCCAACTGGAAGTGGATATGTTATTACCACATTTTATGGATATCGTATTAATCCATTCACTAATGAGCGTGAGTTTCATCAGGCTATAGATATAGCGATTGGATATGGTGCAGAAATATATGCAAGTAATAATGGCGTAGTCGAAAAAATTAGTTATGAAGAAGGTGGATATGGAAATTACGTCATCATTAATCACAATAATGGTTACTACACAGTTTATGCCCATTTATCAAAAGCTACAGTAACTGTTGGGCAAGTTGTAAGAAGTGGACAATTAATTGGATATATGGGTAGTACCGGGGCTTCTACTGGTCCACATTTACACTTTGAGGTATGGGTTGGTAAACCTCACGCAGGAGGTTACAAAATTAGACCATCGGAGGTTTTATCATACTAATAAGTGTCTTGGCTAGTGGGAGCAAAGGGAATTGTACCTATATATCAACTGAAAATCATAAATTGTTAATTGATATTGGAACCACTTGTTTATATGTTGAAAAAACACTTAAATCAATGGATGTTGATCCTTCGCAAATTGATAGTATCTTTATTACTCATACACATGTTGATCACATAAGTGGATTGAAAGTTTTTTGCAAAAAATATAATCCAACTGTGTATTTAACAAAAAAAATGCATGATGAAATTGAACAACAATTTAAAATCAAAAATTATGTATATTTGGATGAATTTCTAGAAATAGATGATTTAATAGTAAATGTTATTAAAACGTCTCATGATTCTGAAGAGTCAGTAGGATACATTTTTGAAAGTAATGGTAAAAATGTTGTATATATTTCTGATACAGGATATATTAACCGTAGATATTTTTCAAAACTTCAAAATAAAGATTTATACATATTGGAAAGCAACCATGATGTTGGTATGCTTATGCAAACTAAACGCCCTCATCATATAAAAATTAGAATTATTGGTGATGAGGGCCACTTATCCAATAAAGATGCTTCTAATTATTTAGCTAGATTTGTTGGACCAAAAACCAAACATATTATTTTGGTACATCTTAGTGAAGAGGCCAATGATTCTGTGCTCGCCCGAAAAACATTAGAACAAGTTTTAAAAATGCACAATTGTTCTGTTAACTCAATTATTGTTGCTAGTCAAAAAGAAAGAACTGAGTTGATTGAAATATGATTAAAATTATTTGTATAGGGAAAATTAAGGAAAAATATTTAGCGGATGCCATTAAAGATTATAAAAAAAGATTAAAAAAATATACAAAGGTAAATGTTGTTGAATTAGAAAATGTAACTAAAAATAGCAGTAGTGATCTTGAAAAAGAAAAAAAAGAAATCCAAAAACATATTGATAAAAAAGATTATGTTATAACTTTAGAAATAGATGGAAAAGAGTTAACTTCTATCGAATTTGCTAAAAAAATAGAAGAAACAATAATGATAAATTCTAATATCACTTTTATTATTGGGGGATCTGATGGATTACATGAAGATATAAAAAAACGTAGTAATTTTCCTTTATCATTTTCCAAAATGACTTTCCCACATCAATTATTTCGTGTTATTCTTTTAGAACAAATATATCGCGCATTTAAGATTATTAATAACGAAACTTATCATAAATAGATCAAAAATTAGAGGTGTTATTCATTGTGAAGTATGAAGTATATTTCGATTATGCCAAATCAATGCAGTTTATGAAAAAAGGAAGAAAAAAATGGGGATAACAACAAGTGCTAGTGATAAAATTTGCAAATACAAACAATATAAATTAGATGCTAATAAAAAAATTCATCAACTGATTGATGAGGCATATCAAATATTTAAAAGTTATCTTTATGGTAAAAATTTAAATTTCGAAAATGAACAAGTAGATTTTAAAACTGAAAAAAATATATTTACATTTCGCGAACAATCTTTTGAACATCTTATTTCTAAGCAAATAAACAAACCTCATGTTAGAATTTATGATAAAAATAGAATTGTACATATTCCTTATATTGAAACAATATTAAATCAATGTTGTAATGAAAGTTGTGAAAATTTAAAAATTTTTAGAGATGACAAATATATTTGCGTTTGGTGTGAAATGATTGACTTTCTTATTGTTTTAAGTAAAAGGGAAAAGAAAGGTTATTTGTTGTTGACGGCTTATCCTATTACTTATCCTAATAAAAGAAAAACTTTGAAAAAAACGTATATGAAAAACAATAATGTATAAATCACCTATTTAATGCTCAATATTAAATAGGTGATATTTTTATGAAAAAATTTATTTTAATCCTTTTTGCACTAACAATAACTTACTTATCATTAAATAATTATTATGACAATAAATTTATTATTCCTGCAGATGCTATTAGACTTAGAGTTATTCCAAATAGTAATTCGAGTTATGATCAAGAAATAAAAATGAAAGTTAGTAAACAAATTCAAAATCGTATGGCTCGTTTATTAGAGCATACATCAAATGTTGAAGGGGCAAGAAAGATTATTACAAACAATTTAGATTTATTAAAATTAGAAGTAGCCAATCTATTAAAAAAAGAAAATTATAGTCTTGATTATGATATTAACTTTGGTTTTCATTATTTTCCTGAAAAAGAATTTAAAGGAGTGGTTTATCAAGAAGGTTATTATGAAGCTGTAAAAGTAACTTTAGGCGAGGGATTAGGAGATAATTGGTGGTGTGTTTTATTTCCGCCATTATGTTTAGTTGAAGCTGAAGAAGGAGAAGAAATTGAATATAAATTTTTTGTAGAAGAAATATTTAAAAAATATTTTCGAATATAAAAAGCATCTATCAAGTATTATATATTAGGGTGCATTTTATGATTATTTTGACTATTTTTATTCTTGCTTTGTCAATGAGTATGGATGCCTTTTCTTTATCATTAATATATGGAACAATTGTTACAAATCATCAAAAACAAATAATTACTTCTTTAATGGTTGGTCTATTTCATTTTTTTATGCCCCTTTTAGGTAATGCTTTAGGACAGACCATAATTAATACTTTTCACATTCCAATTCACATTGTTTTAACCATTATTTTAATATTTATTGGTGTAGAAATGATTTTTTCATCATATGAAGAAAAAGAAAAACCGCTTTTTTTAAATTTTAAAGGTATATTTTTATTTGCACTAGCAGTTAGTATGGATAGTTTAACTTTAGGAACAGGAATAAGTGCTATTACTAATAATTTTTGGCTTGTTTCAAGTGTGTTTTTATTTGTAAGTTCTTGTTTTACATATATTGGTTTAAAATTAGGACAAAAAATTAATGAATGTATCGGAAAGTATTCTACATTAATAGGAGGTATATTATTAATTATAGTTGGAATTTTTTTGAATTTTAGTTAAAATTTTATCATAAAAAATTTTAAGACAAATTGCGAGTATTATTATGAATAAAGGTAATCCTATAATAAATGGAAATATATTTTGGGCAATGTAAATACCTATAACTGAACTTTTAAATATCGTTCCTTTGATATATAAAGCTATGACGCAAATAATAATTATAATTATAGAATTATAATTATTTTTTTGTTTTTTAAAAAATTTATTTATATATTTAGATATATAATAAGTACTCATACAAATTAAAATATACATATTAATTATCCAAAAAATAGATAAAATGTTTTCAAGATTTTCAAAAAAACCAGATAATTGAATTTTTTTCATAACATAATATGATGGGAAGCGATATAAAACAGCTAGATATGGTCCAACAGTTGTAAGAATAGTGAAAAGTGCTACTATCATAACAATCATTGCTACTAAATAGCCAATTACAATATTTCTTGTGAGTTTTTGATTATTTGTGATCATATTTTTAGGGACAATAGTAAGTAGTAAAAAAGGAGGTATAGTATAAACTAAAAAGTGAATAGAACTTTTTAATATAGGTGTAATGCCTTTTTCTAGGACCGGAAGTAAATTATTTAGTTCAATATAACCTAGTAAAGAAGTGTTAGCAAAAATATGAAAAAATAAGAAGATATATAATAATATTTCACTACTTCGGGCAATGGCTTCAATACCTTTTATCGAAGTATATATAACGGGAATTAAAAACATAATGCCAATAAAAATAGGTGGTGTTTCTGCTAGATATTTTATTTCTGCAAAATTAACTAAATTCCATAGTGTTATTGTGAGAAATGCCAAAAAACATAAACTCAAAATAAAATTGATAATACTTCCCAAAGTTTTACCAAAAAGATAACATATTTTATCAATAATATCTTTTTCAGGTTGAAAATTAATAATATAAATAATAAGAAAAAGAGGAATAAGACCAATAATTAATGAAATACTGGCTGTAATAACTGAATTTTGTTGTGATGATGCAATAATAAAAACTGATGCAACTCCTTCAAATAAAGCCGTACTCATTAAAAGGCCAATTACTGCTAATTGGAAAGAACTTATTTTATCATTTTTCATTGTTAGTTGCTCCTTTAACAGAATTTAAAGTTGAACCTTTTTTTACTAAAGTTAAATTAGAATTCACTTCATAATCAATGTTTTTAAAAAGTTGATCCCAATTTTCTTTATTTTCTTCCCAATATTTATAATTGTAGCGGTACAAATAACGGCCAAAACCAAATATGTCACTAGTGTATTTTTCTTTTGCTATTTCAATTGCACTTCTAATTATTTTTTCGACTTCATCATTTGCAAGTTTTGATATTTTGTTTCGACCTTCTAAACTTTCCATATCAATATCGCAATTTATTTCTGATTGATGGGTATCACCAGTAATGTTAATTTTAACAAACGGTTTATTATTGTTTTTTATTTCGACTTTTAAATTAGGTTCATATCTAACTATTTCGATTGATGCATAGCTTTCTGTATCACATTTAAAAGGAATAATGGTTGATTTTACATTTCCAACAATTAAGTTATATGCTAAACTTTCTAAATCATTGAAATATCCCACTAATTTATCTTGTTTAAAAACACCAAGGCCTTTGAATCTTAAAAATGATTTGGGAACAGTTTGTTCTGTACTTTCTTTTTTCATTCCTTCATCGATATCACCTTCTAAGTCAGCGTAAGGCATAACCGGTTCGACTCCTTCCGCATAAATAAATGATAAGAATTCATCAAAACTTACTGATGTCACATTTCCGTAGTAATTTGAAGCAGTATTTAAAATATCAAGATTTTCTTGTGATGGTAATGCTTCTAAATGACTTAAAATGGTTAATCCTTGATTTGCACTCTTATTTCTAATTATCATAACTTTAAACTGTTTTCTTGTTTCGTGATCTCTAATCAAAAAATCAGCTACATCTTTAAATCCTTCTTTTGCGACTTTATCATCAATCATTATCATTGAAATATGGCCCAAGTATAAATTTTTAGGAGATTCAGTGGTCATTTTTCTTAAAGCTTCATGGATGCTTTTTCCTTTGAATTTATAAACAATAACAGGTGTGTTACTAGATGCTTCTGCCGAACCGTTTGATGTTCCTGATTTTTGAGCATTCATTATTTGGGCCCCAATTAAAAATTCATCTTCAACAATTTCAATGGATAAAGCACTTACAATAGCTAAATCATTTAGTTCGCGATAATTCCAACAACCGGTTAATAATATAAGGTTTAGTAAAATAATCATTTTTTTAGTCATTTTCATCACCAAACTTTTTTGGATTAATAATTTTTCTTTGAACCATTCTTGTAAATTTGTTTTTAAATGAAAGTAATAAACTATCTTCAATAATGTTTTTGTAATAGGGTGCGACACCACTTAAAAAAGGTGTGCCAAAAGATTTAATACACGAAATATTGGTTATGAAAATAAAACCCACAATTAATATCCCCATAAAACCAGCTAAACTGGAACCTAGCAAAAAAATTAAGCGCCAAAGTCTTACACCATTTGCAATATCTAAATAAGTGATAATTAATCCACTAATTGATGTGATGGCAATAACAATAACCATAATTGGTGATACAATACCAGCATTAACTGCTGCTTCACCAAGTACCAAAGCTCCAACAATGGTTAAGGAATTAGTAAAAGTATTTGGTGATCTCGCATCTGTTTCTTTTAAAATTTCAAAAGTAATTATCATTAAGAGGGCTTCAATAATGGTGGCAAAAGGAACTCCGCTTCGTTGGGTGGAAAAACTAACCAGTAATTTAGGTGGAATTGTTTCATGATTGTATGTAGTCATTGCAACATAAATAGCAGGTGTTAAAATAGTAATAAGAAAAGCTAAAAAACGGATAATGCGATTAAAACTGGCGTTGATTGGACGAGTATATCGGTCTTCAACGTTTTGTAAAATATCAAGTAAGGTAATGGGAATAATTGCAACATAAGAAACATTTTCTAAAACAATAGCAATACGACCTGTTAAAAGTAAGGAAGAGACATTATCTGGTCTTTCGGTTGAAATATAATTTGGGAAAGTATTTTTTTTATTTTCGGTAATTAAATCAATAATTTGTTGGACATCAAAAATAACATCGATATTAATATTTTTAATTTTGTTATAAACTTCATCGACAATTTCTTTTTTTACGAATGAGTCCAAATATATCATAGCAACTTTACTCTTTCCCAATTTACCAATAATAGCTTCTTTTATTTTTAAATCTGAAGTTTTTAATCTTTTTCGAATTAAACCTATATTAGTCTGATAATTTTCTGTAAATCCATCTTTGGGGCCTAATGTACTTCTTTCATTAATAGTTTCAACAATATCACTATTTAGTTTTTCTTTTGTTTCAATACTAATAGCTAGTTGATATCCATCAATTAAAATAATGGTAAAGCCACTTAAAAGATTATAAATAATTTCATCCACTTTGGATAATTTGTTCGTTTTAAAGGTAGGAATATTATGATATAAAAATTTGAAAAAATTTTTTTCTTTTTTTTCTTCAATATCAAAAGAAAAATATTCTAAAATAAAGTCACTAATATATGTAGAATTAGCCATTGTTTCGATAGCTAATAAAAAAACTTTCTTTTTTTTAATATTGAAATCTTTAATAATTAGATCTGGTGGGTTATCTAATGTTTGTTTGATATATTGAACAACATCATTTGCATTTTTGCTAATTTCTACCATACTATCCCTCTAATATAGTAGATTAACCAAAAATACTTAAATTATAAATAAAAAAAGTTAGAAATTCATCTAACTTTTTATTCATTATTATCTTGTGTAAATCCATACTTACGATTAAATTTTTCTACTTTACCAGCTTTATGTGTTTTTCCTTGCGCGCCAGTAAAGAAAGGATGACATTGATTGCAAACATCAATATGCAGCTCGCTCTTGGTTGATTTCACATCAAAAGTATTTCCACAAGAGCAAGTTACTTTTGTATCAACGTAAGTAACATTTGTATTTTTTTTCTTCATGTTTTTTCTCTCCTTCCGCCATGACTTTTTTAAGTCATAGTAAATTTTCTTTAATATTATAGCAGTAATTAGTGAAATGCGCAACTGTTATTTTAGAAGTGTAGAGTTGATTTTTTTAATTATTTCTTTGCTGATTTCTTCATAACCGCTTCTAGATGGTAGAAAACTAGTTCCCATTGGTAAATTCTTGGTATTATTTTCTAATATTTTATCTATTTCAACATAATGGATGTTATATTTTTCGCTTATATTTTTTAATTTTTCATTCGCATAATTAAAATACTCTTTCATTTTATCGTTTTCTAACAGTATCGTTGAGCGATAAAAATTAGTAACAATAATATCTTCTTTACAATATTTTCG
The DNA here is from genome assembly GCA_012521575.1 of Mollicutes bacterium. Lineage (GTDB taxonomy): Bacteria > Bacillota_I > Bacilli_A > RF39 > UBA660 > DUPI01. The sequence continues at coordinate 967 of JAAYMD010000001.1, read as the reverse complement.
AAGAAGTTCAAATAATTTTTCAATATCTTCGATTATTTCATCAATATGATCATAAAGTTCATTGTTATTTAAGTTTGCAACATTTAATTTATAATATAGGTCATTCATACCAATTGATAATGTAACTAAATCGGCTTTGATTAAAGCATTTTTGATTGATTGCTCTTTATTTTCGATCATAATTTTTTTATTATCTTCAATATCTCTAATTAAATCAGTTGTACGATAATCTTCTGCGATAAAACCATCAATATATTTTTCTAATAAATTTTTTTCTTCGATATAATATTTTAAATATTCGTTATAACTTGTATCTCGATTGCCATAAGGTGTTTTCCCGCTTGCTAAATCATCTCCTAATGCAAGAAAAAATATAAGTTTATCTAAAGTTGTTAAATAAATCAGAAAAACAGTTAAAACAATAATACTTCCAATTAATACAGTTTTTAATTTCATATCAATCTCCTCAATAAAAAAAATAGAGTATAACTCTATTCAATTATATTTCATTGATCTTTATTTTAGCACCCACATCACTTAATTTTTTCACTATATTTTCGTAACCTCGAAGAACATGTTCTGCTTTATTAATATAAGTTGTTCCCTCAGCGATTAAGCCAGCTAATATTAAACAAGCACCAGCTCTTAAATCGGTTGCTTCAACTGTTTGGCCAATTAAATTAGATGGTCCATTGACTTTAATATGTTGTTTATCCAATTTTTCAATATTAGCACCCATATTTTTTAAGTATGGAACATTTTGGAATCTATTTTCATAAATTGTTTCTTCTAAATATGATGTTCCATGACATTGAGTTAATAAAGTTGTTAATGGTTGTTGAAGATCCGTTGGAAATCCGGGATAACCTATTGTTTTAACGTTGATAGGTTTTAAATTTTCATGTTTTGAAACAATCAAATAATTATCATGAATATCCATTTTAACGCCCATTTCTTTAAGTTTTAA
>JAAYMD010000068.1 GCA_012521575.1 Mollicutes bacterium | reverse complement strand
GATTTAGAAAATATATGTTTTGAATTTTTGGACGCTTTAAATTTTCTTATTAGAAGTATTAAGACTTGTGATCGCTATTTGTTGTGTCGTTCTTACGAATATAAACTAATTAGAATGCAAAAAAATTTGCCTTATAATATTCAGTTTGAAACTGTCCAAAGTGAAAAAGCTGTTAATGATCATAATCAAAAAGTCTTGCTGAAAGCATTAAATAATAAACCCCACAACTAAATTAAGTAGTGGGGTTTTCTAGTAAATTTTTAATTTTTTCTGTATTTTTGAAATTTAATTTTGCATATTCCTTTAATTTATCAAAACCGTATTTTTTAACTATTTCAAGGCCAATTTTATCAACTTCTTCGCCTGCACCATATGGAAGTTTAATTTCTAGGTCCTGACTTAATTTTTCCATATGTTTAATAAAGTAATAGCGACTAATAATTGAGGCGCAGGCAACGCTTAGATGAATGTTTTCAGCTTTTGTTAAAAAAGTAATATTTCTAAAGACAAAAGGATTTCCTTTTAAATAATTATAATAAGTAGTAGGGGACGTGAATTGATCCATGATTACATAATCATAAGAAGTTATTTTTTTAGTTATTGCAAGCAATGCGCGATTATGTAATATTGCTTTAATTTTGTTTAAATTAACATCGCTGCTGTAGTACTTATTATAATCTGTATTGGTTAATAAAATTGTTTCGTATGGTATTCTTTTTAAAAGTTGTGGTACAATTTCTAATATTTTTTTATCAGTCATTTTTTTAGAATCAGCTACTCCTAAATCCTTTAAAAAGGGAATATCACTTTTTTTTACATATGTCGCTGTAACAACAATTGGTCCAAAAAAATCGCCGGTGCCAACTTCATCTGATCCAATACAATTAGCACTACTATATTTACTTATGTCTTTATTTTTGGATTCGTTTTTCTTTTTTTCTTTACTATTAGATAATTCCGCTTTTTTATTTGGGTTTAAATGTTCTTCCATTTCTTTCCACATCATAGCATCAACATCTGCGCTTATTCCTTGAAAAACGGCTTTTCCTGACTCATAAAGAGTAATTACTGTGTCGGCTTCTTCAGCTTGGAAAATAGCATACGGTGGAGTTTTTTCGCGTCTTTTATCTTTATAATACTCAATCATTTTTTGTTTAGTATTTTCGCTAACCTTTAACGTAAAAGTCATAAAACTACCTCCTTTTTTAATTTTACCATAAATATCCACAAAATACTTTTTTTTTGTATAATTTTGTAATATAATTATATTGGAGGGCAGCAAATAATGAATGTAATTGATGTAGGGATAATTATTTTTCTACTTTTTGGAGCCGTACTAGGATTTAAGCGAGGTTTTACTAGGCAACTTGTTGGCTCAGTAGGATTCATTGCTATTGTTATATTAGCATTTAATTTACGAGCACCAGTTTCAAAATTTTTATTTAAACATTTACCATTTTTTAGTTTTGGTGGTTTTTTTAAAGGGGTATCTGTTTTAAATATTGTTATTTATGAATTTATTGCTTTTATAATTGTTCTTTCTGTTTTAGCTGTTATTTTAAAGATTGTTTTGGTCGCTACTAAAATTTTTGAATCATTTTTAAATATAACAATTGTTTTAGGGATACCATCAAAAATTTTAGGGGCGGTTGTTGGTGTTATCGAATATTATGTAATTGTCTTTATTATTTTATATATACTAACGTTACCAATTGTGAATTTCCCAATTTTAGAAAATTCGAAATATAAAAATACAATTTTAAATGATACACCTATATTATCTATGTTTATTGATAAAACGGTTGGAGTTGTAAATGAATTTGGCGAGTTAAAAGAAAAATTTAAAACAGAGACCGATACTAATCAATTCAACTTAGAAGCCCTTGATTTGTTGTTATCTAAAAAAATAGTTGATGTTAAAACAGTTGATTATTTAATTGCTAAGAATAAAATACAAATAGATAATGTTGAAAGTGTATTAAAAAAATATCGATAGAAAGGTTGAAATTAACATGATTATTAAAGGGAATGAAGAAAATTTTAATGATTTAATTAATAAGGATATCGTTTTAGTTGATTTCTTTGCTAATTGGTGTGGACCTTGCCGTATGCTTAGTCCAATCATTGATGAAATTGCTGAGGATCGTAATGATTTTAATATTGTTAAAGTAGATGTTGATCAAAATCCAAATCTTGCTCAGCAATATGGAGTTATGAGTATTCCAACGTTAATGATTTTCAAAAATGGCAAAGTAGTCGACATTAAAAATGGTTTCATTCCAAAAGAAATGTTAGTTGACTGGATTAACGAACATAAATAGACATATTTTCTATGTCTTTTTTTGTTTGTGTGTTATAATTGGATAGGTGGTGTTCATGCAAAGATATTTTGCTAAAGGTTTTCAAAATAATCATTTTATTTTAAGCAAGCAAGATTATCATCATATTAAAAATGTAATGCGAATGAAAAATAAAGATAAAATAGAAGTAGTTTTTAATAAAAAATTATTTTTATGTGAAATAGATAACATAAATAGTGACATTAAAATAAATATAATTGAAGAATTAAATCATAATAACAATAAGAAAAAGGAAATTACTATAATTATACCGGTTCTTAAAGAACAAAAAATGGATTTAATTTTACAAAAAGCAACGGAACTTGGGGTAACAGAAATTATTCCTGTAAAAATGGAAAGAAGTATAGTTAAATTAGATGAAAGAAAATTAAACCAAAGACTTGAAAGATGGAGTTTAATTTGTAAAGAAGCAAGTGAACAATCAAAGCGAATTGATATACCAAAAATTAAAAGTATTATGGATTTAAATGACTTAAAAAACTTAGATGGTTTAAAAATAGTTTGCAGTACAACACCTAATATTCAATCGATTAAAATGTATTTGAAAAAGCATAATGCTTGTGATAAAATAAATATAGTAATCGGTCCAGAAGGTGGATTATCACCAAAAGAAGAAGAACAGTTGATAAATATTGGATTTGAAAGAATATCTCTTGGGCCACAAATCTTGCGCACTGAAACTGTGCCAATAGCAATTTTAAGTATGATAAATTATGAATATATGGAGTGATTTTGTGATTTGGGAATATTTGGAGTCAATGACAAGCATGGAAAAAGTTTATTTACTTCTTGTAATTGGTTTAATTGTAACGCTTGTTTTTGTTATTGTTAAATTTAAAAAATATTCGCAAGAATTAATTGAAAAATTTGCTGAAAAGGAAAGCGTGATGTCTGATGAAAAAACAAAAGTTAAAGAAGATTTTCAGCAAGAAGAAAATCAAGCTAAAATAGAATTAGATGCAGTTATAGAACAAATGAGGAAAGATTTAGAAAAGCAAAAGCAATTACAGCAACAGCAACAACAAGAAGTTGATCCCATTAAAAAATTTGAAGAAGAACAGGAAGAAAAATCAATTATTAGTTATCAAGAATTATTGGATGCTAATCAAAAAGAAAAAGAAGAGGTTAAAAAAGAAGAATTGTCAAAAGAAACATCTATTGAAGAAAAAACTAACTTTCAAAACTCAGAAATTATTTCACCTATTTTTGGTCGAATTAAAACAGAAATTGAATATCCAACTATTCCTAAAATTAGACGTTCTAAATTAGGAAATGATGAAGAGGAAGAAGAAATTGTTAAAGTAGAAAAACAACCAAAATTTGAAACAAAAGAAAAACCTGTAGAAAAATCAAAAACAATTTTAGATGTTTTAAACAAAGAAGTTAGTAATGAACAAAAAGTGGAACCAAAACCAAAAGAAGAACTTATATCATCTATTACTCAATTAGAAAAAACAATAAGTATGGATAAATTACAAAAAGAACTGTTAAAGAATGAGGAATTTTTAAAAACTTTAAGGGAGTTTCGTAAAAAACTAGACTAAGCTCTAGTTTCTTTTTTTAAGAAAGGGGGACATATGACATTTGCAATTTATACACTCGGGTGTAAAGTTAATTCATATGAAACAAATGTAATGATTGATGCTTTAAAAAGAAAAGGATATATACAGGTAGATTTTAGTGAAGATTCTGATATATATATTATTAATACTTGTACCGTAACTAATACTGCTGATAATAAATCGTTGAAAATGATTAGACAAGTAATAAATCGTAATCCTGATGCCATAATTATTGTGGTTGGTTGTTTAGTTCAGACTAATCACGAGATCATTGATACAATAGATGGAGTTGACATCATTTTAGGAAATGTTCACAAATCAAAAATCGGTGATTATATTGAAGAGTTTTTAAAGGAAAGAAAACAAATTAAGAAAATTGAAGATATTTGCAATGTAGAATTTGAAGAAATGAAAATCAATAATTTTAATAAAACAAGAGCATTTGTAAAAATTCAGGATGGTTGTAACAACTATTGTTCATATTGCATTATTCCGTATGCAAGAGGAAATGTTCGAAGTAAAAAGCCTGAATCGGTGATAAGCGAAATCAAAGAGCTTGTAAAAAATGGGCATAGTGAAATTGTTTTAACAGGAATCCATACAGGAAGTTATGGTGTTGATTTAATTGATTATACTTTAGCAAAATTATTAAAAAAAATCGTTAAAATTGATGGGTTGAAACGTCTTCGTATATCTTCAATTGAAATAACAGAATTAACAGATGAATTTTTAGAAGTTTTAAAAGATTATCCTGTAATTGTAAATCATATGCACATACCTTTACAGTCGGGGTCAAATGAAATATTAAAACGAATGAATCGGAAGTATACAGTAGAATATTTTATTGAAATGATAAATAAACTGCGAAAAATAAGACCCGATATATTAATTACAACGGATGTTATTGTTGGATTTCCAGGAGAAACTGAAAAATTTTTTCAAGAAACAGTTAACACTATAAATAAAATAAAGTTTGCTAAACTGCATGTTTTTCCATATTCAAAAAGAAAAGGAACAGTAGCAGCTAAAATGGATAATCAAGTTGATAATGTTACTAAAAAAAGAAGAGTTAGGGAATTATTAAAATTATCTAAAAAATTAGAAACAGATGCAATGAATCAATTTTTAAACAAAGAAATTGAATTTATACCAGAAGTATATCAGGATGGATATTTAATTGGTCATTCAGGAAATTATTTACTTGTAAAAATAAATGGTGAAAAAGATTTAATTAATAAACTTATTAATGTAAAAGTAAAATCCATTGAATATCCATTTGTAGTTGCAACAAAGATTGACAACCATTCTTAATTATAGTATATTTATGGTAGGAGGATTTCAAAATGAATAATGAAATTAATTATCATCAAAAATATAGAAAAGCAAGAAGCAAAAGTGTTGGTCACGCGAAAAAAGTAAAATATGTAAAAGTGAAAACAACAGCTTTAAAAAGAGGAGCTCTTGCGATTGCTCTTGCCACAATGATTGCAATAAGTGGTATAATTTATGGTGGTGGCAAGCTAATTGATACTATTCAAACAACCCGAATTGTTTATGAAGCGACTGAGTATGGAAGAAACATTGTTTTGCAAAATAAAAAAAGAACAGCTAACAAACAATTTTTTTACTATGAAATTGATGATATTGCAACTGAACTTTTAAAAGATCCAGAAAATTTTGACCGTAATTTATATGGGGTTTATTCATCTATTGGATACAATGAAACAAGTCAAAAGGAACAAATTGAAGAAGTTGTTAAAAGCGTTGGAAATATAGCTAAACTTCATCCCGAATTAGGTATCGATAGTTATGAGAATTTTTCCGATTATTGTCGTCAAAAAGGATTCGTTAAAGAAGATGGTTCTATTGATTATGAAGCTTATGAAAAAGCGATGAAAGAACTAATTGTAGATGAAATGAATTTGCAAAAATTACAGGAAAAAGTATCAGAATTTAAAACAAGATAGGATAGGGGATATCAATATGAAGAAAGAATATGATGTTGTAGTATTAGAAGATGGTTTAGAATATGCTGTTATTGATGAAATAACAAAAAATGGTAATACGTATGTTTATTTAGTTAATGTGCAAGATGAAGAAGATTTTTGTATTCGAAAGGTCGTTGAAAACGACACGGAAAAATTTTTAGTTGGACTGTCAAGTAACGAGGAATTTGATGAAGCATTGCTATATTTTGTAAATAAAAATAATTATAATTTAGCTTAAAAATTATTCGATATTTTAAAACAATAATTAAAAACACTCATTCTCTAGTGGAATGGGTGTTTTTATGATAAAATACTTGCAGGTGGTAAAGCGAAAGAATATATCAAAGGAACATATATAAGAAATATTTTTAAAAGTGATAATGGTTATATAATTGGAATTTTTAGAATTAAAGATACTAATATTGAATCGATGAATGATTATATAAATAAAACAATTACTTTTACTGGTTATTTTCATGAGTTAACTGAAAATGATAATTATTATTTTTATGGCGAAGGAGTTATTCATCCTAAATATGGTTTTCAATTTCAAGTTGAAGGGTATGAGCGCGTAAAACCAGAAGATAAAGATGGAATAATTGAGTTTTTATCAAGTGACTTATTTCCAGGAGTTGGAGTAGTGACAGCTGAATCAATTGTTAATACATTAGGAAATAGTGCTATTGATAAAATAATTAATGATTATACATGTTTATATAACGTTCCTAAGGTATCAAAAAAACTTGCTAAAATAATATATGAAAATTTAGTATCATACGAAGAAAGTCATAAAACGATTGTAACTTTGTGTGACATGGGATTTTCAATGCGTGATGCTTTAAATATTTATAATTATTATGGTAGTAATATTTTAAATTATGTAGAACATAATATTTATAATATCATTGATGATATAAAAAACATTTCATTTGTTAAAGTCGATAAAATTGCAAGAAACTTCTACAATATTTCTGCAACCGACGAAAATAGAATTAAAGCTGCTATTATCTATTTAATGAGAAATATTATATTTAGTACAGGAGATTGCTATTTAGAATATGATTTAATTAAATTAGAATTAGAAAAGTTTTTAAATATTTGTGTTAATGATGATTTATTAAATGTATATTTAAGTGATTTAGAAATGGAATTAAAAATTGTAACTGAAGATGGTAATTATTATTTATTTGAACTTTATGAAGCAGAAAATAATGTTGCAGAAATGATTAAATATTTAGCCAATAAAACGCTTGATAAATATAGTTATAGTAATCTTGATAAAAAAATTAAAAGTTTAGAAAAAAAATTTGACATTAAATATGACGAAATACAAAAACTTGCTATTACTAAAGCGCTTGAAAACAATATTTCAATTATTACAGGTGGTCCAGGAACAGGGAAAACTACTATTATTAAAGGTATTGTGGAGCTTTTTAAAGCACATAATAAAATAAAAAAGGAAAAACTTTTTGAAAAAGTTGCGCTTCTTGCACCAACCGGACGAGCTAGTAAAAGAATTAGTGAGGCAACTGGTTTTCCAGCTATGACTATTCATCGTTTTTTAAAATGGAATAAAGATGCTGATAAATTTGCAGTTAATGAGTTTAATAAAGCATCTCATAAATTAATAATTGTAGATGAATTTAGTATGGTTGATATATTACTTCTAGATAATTTATTTAAAGGCTTAAATAATGATATAAAGTTAGTATTAGTAGGCGATTTTCATCAACTTCCAAGTGTTGGACCTGGTCAAATTTTAAAAGATTTAGTTAATACTGGGAAAGTTGAAACTATTGAACTTAAAAATTTGTATCGTCAGAGTGAAGAATCTTATATTCCAATTCTTGCTAAAGAAATAAAAGAAGGTAATTTATCAAATGAATTATTTTTAAATTATAGTGATTATCAATTTATTAAATGTTATTCCAATAATATTATTGACCATTTAAAAAATCTTTTAAATATTTTAATAAATGAAGGGTATAATTATACTGATTTTCAAGTAATGGCACCAGTATATTATGGGATAAATGGAATTGATAATTTAAACAAAGAATTACAAAAAATTTTAAATCCGCCATCAAAACAATTAGAAGAATATGCTTATGGAAATGTTGTTTTTCGAGTCAATGATAAAGTTATTCAACTTGTAAATGTTCCAGATGAAAATGTTTTTAATGGCGATATTGGAACAATTATTAATATTATAAAATCAAATGTTAGTAATAGTGGGAAAACGGAAATATATGTAGATTTTGATGGTAAAGTTATGAAATATTTTGCGCAAGATTTAAATCAATTGCGCCATGCTTATGCTATTTCAATTCATAAAGCTCAAGGAAGTGAATTTCCAATTGTTATTATACCTATGTGTCCAAGTTATAGAAGAATGCTGTATCGTAAACTTATTTATACTGGTGTAACAAGGGCTAAAAACAAATTATTTATTGTTGGAGATCCAAATGCTTATATTTTTGCTATTCAAAATATTAATGAATATATGAGAAAAAGTCAATTATTGGATAAAATTATGAATAATTTTTAAAAAAATTGCAAAACTATTAATGTATGTTTATCATACAAATCATGTTTTTTAGCTAAGAGGGTGATAAAGTGAAATATGGTCGTAGCTTGATGCTTATGGCATTAGGTGCAGGAGCTGTCTTGGCATATCAAAAATATAGCAAACCAATTAGACGACAAATGGAAAAAGTTGTTGATCAAACAATGAAAAAGGCAGAAAATAAGCTAGAAAATATGATGTAAGAAAACCCCCAAAAAAATTGGGGGTTTTAAATTGCCATTTTTAGCTTTCTCCGGTATACTTATATTATAGACGTCTAGAGAGGAGTAAGTTAAAATGGATATAGTAATCAAATTTTTTGTCTCTCTTTTAATAGCTAGTGGCTTAATTTTTACTTTCAATTCGAGTAAATCATTATTTGATCATAAAGATATTGAAAGTTTAAATTTAAAAGGCGTAAATAAGCTAATGATTGTCGCACATCCCGATGATGAAACAATTTGGGGTGGTAGTCGATTAATTGAAGACGATTATTTAGTAGTATGTATAACCTGTGGTAATAACAAAATTCGTTCTAAAGAATTAAAAAAAGCAATGCAAATCTCTAACAATCCATATATTATGCTTGGTTATCCGGATACAGTAAAAGGTGTTAGAAGCGATTGGAAAAAGGAGTATGACCAAATCAAAAAAGATTTAAGAAAAATTATTAATTATAAGAATTGGGATTTAATTGTTACCCATAATCCTGAAGGTGAATATGGTCATGAACATCATAAAATGACGAACGAAATTGTTACAGAACTTTGCAGTGATAAGGATAAACTTTATTATTTTGGTAAATACTATCGACCAAGCATTATGAAAAGGGTTAAAAATAATTTAAAAAAAATTGATAGTAAAGTTTTAGAAACTAAACTTGAAATGATTAAAGTTTATAAGAGTCAAAGTTTTATTGCTGAACGATTTGGGCATATGTTTGAATACGAAAATTGGATTAAGGCAACAGAATGGAATGATTTTGTTGTTTAGAGAAAAAATAATAAAGGGGAATTAACCAATATGAAAATACTAGTAAGTGATTTCGATAATACACTGTATAGTGAGAATTACTATGAAAACATTCGTAAAATTAATGAGTTTGTAGACAATGGAAACATATTTATTATTGCCACTGGCCGTAATTTCAACCATCTTCGAAGAGATCTTAATGGTGTATATCTTAAATTTGACTATTTAATTTGTAATGATGGTGCAATTATTTTTGATAAGAATTTTCAAATCATCAAAAGAACGGATATTAATCCTAAAACAGTTGATCAATTAATTGAAGAATTACGAAAAAGCCCCAATATTATTGAAACTATTACTGACGATGGATTTAATTACTTCCGTGGTAAAACCGATAATAATAATGTTGTTTTAGGAAGATATATTGACCCAATTGCAGCTCAACATCAAATTCAAGAAATGATGAAAAAATATCCTGATATTCAAGGTTATTTAAGTAGTCATTGGATAAATATTATAAGTAGAGATGCCGGTAAAGGCACAGCAATTAATTACTTAGCGGAATTATTAAATTGGGATAAAAATAATATTTATACAGTTGGTGATGGTATTAATGATATTTCCATGAATCAAATGTTTAAAGGATATTGTATAGAGGGAATTAGTCATCCAGAATTGATTAAAGTTAGCCAAGAAACTGTTAAATCAGTTAAAGCATTAATTGATATTATCCAATAAAAAAGACACTATCAGTGTCATTTTTTTATTTTTGATTTTTC
>JAAYMD010000067.1 GCA_012521575.1 Mollicutes bacterium | reverse complement strand
GATTAAAGAGGTATTACCTTATCCGCAAATTACCGTTGATGATAATTTAAAAAAAGCTATAAAAAATGGAAAAATAATAAAAAATTTTTATAATCACAAAGAAATATTATTTATTGATTCAAATGGATTAGAGTTGGCTTTATATCATGAATATAAAAAGGATAAAAATTACCTTAAACCATGGAAAGCATTTATTTAAAATTAAAAAAAATGTTGCATAACTCGGTATTTTAGTGTATATTAATAATGGACTTATTCTTGGATTTGAGAAGCTCCGACTCAATTCTAGGTATAAGTAAAACCAAAAGAAAGGAGATGCATTATGGCTTTATCAAAAGAAGTCAAACAAAAAATAATTAAAAAGTATGGTCGAACTGAAAATGATACAGGTTCACCAGAAGTACAAATTGCGATATTAACAGAAGAAATTAAAGAATTAACAGAACATTTAAAAGTACATAAACATGATTATCATTCAAGAAGGGGACTGCTGAAAAAAGTTGGTCATCGTCGAAGTTTATTAAATTATTTATTAAAGAAAGACGTTACTAGATATCGCAAAATTATCAAAGATTTAGGCTTAAGAAAATAGTAATCAGTAATGTAGGCACTCCTTTTTTGAGTGTCTTTCATTTATAATGAGGAGGAATTTATGAAGCAAACATTTGAATTAGATTTTCGGGGTAGAAAAATAATTGTTGAAACAGGAGAAGTGGCCAAACAAGCTGATGGTTCTGTTTTAGTTCGATATGGTGATACTGTTATTTTAACTGCGGCAGTTATGAGTAAAGAACCGTCTAATGTTGATTTTTTCCCGTTGACAGTTCTTTATATTGAACGATTATATTCAGTAGGGAAAATACCAGGTGGATTTATTAAACGTGAGGGTAAACCAACAGAAAACGCAACCTTAGCAGCTCGCTTAATTGATCGTCCAATTCGGCCATTATTTCACGATGGTTTTAGAAATGAAGTTCAGGTTATCAATCAAGTATTAAGTGTTGATCAAGATAATTCACCAGAAGTAACGGCTCTTCTTGGAAGTTCGCTTGCGCTTTGTATTAGTGAAATTCCTTTTTCCGAACCAGTTGCAGGAGTAGTTGTTGGAAGAATTAATGATGAATTTATTATTAACCCAACAGCTGAAGAAGTTGAGCAAAGTGATATTACTTTAGTAGTTGCAGGTACTAAAGATGCGATCAACATGGTAGAAGCAAGTTGCAAGGAAGTATCAGAAAGTGATATGATTGATGCTATGATGTTTGGGCATGAAGCAATCAAGGAATTAATTGCATTCCAGGAAGAAATTATTGAAAAAGTAGGAAAAGAAAAAATTGAAGTTGAAATAATGACTATTGATGAAAAGTTAGAAGAAGAAGTAAAAGCATATGCTAGTGAAAAAATGCTGGAAGCTATTCAAGTAAAAGAAAAGTTAGAAAAATATGCTGCTATTGAGGCTGTTAAGGAAGAAACAGTTAATCATTTTACTGAAATTTATCAAGAAAATGAAGATTTTGATAATATTATTAATCAAGTGAAGAAAGCGGTTGATAATTTAGAAGCTGATACCGTTAGAACGTTAATTGCAGAACAAAAAATAAGACCAGATGGACGAGCACTAGATGAAATTAGACCGCTTTCTATGGAAATTGATATTCTTCCACGAACACATGGCTCAGCCATATTTACAAGAGGACAGACACAAGTATTAGCCGTGACAACTTTAGGTGCCTTAGGAGAACATCAATTATTGGATGGTTTAGGATTAGAAGAAACCAAAAGATTCATGTTACATTACAATTTCCCAGGATTTAGTGTTGGCGAAACTGGCCGATATGGGGCACCAGGTCGTAGAGAAATTGGTCACGGAGCACTTGGTGAAAAAGCATTGTCACAAGTAATTCCTAGTGAAGAAGAATTCCCATATACAATTAGAGTGGTCACAGAAGTTTTAGAAAGTAACGGTTCATCAAGTCAAGCTAGTATCTGTGCAGGATGTCTTTCGTTAATGGCAGCAGGTGTACCAATTAAAGCACCAGTTGCAGGTATTGCCATGGGACTTATTACTAAAGATGATGAATACACTATTTTAACAGATATTCAAGGTTTAGAAGACCACATGGGAGATATGGACTTTAAGGTTGCTGGTACGAAAAAAGGTATATGTGCTATCCAAATGGATATAAAAATCAAGGGAATAACAAAAGAAATCTTAGTTGATGCCTTAGAACAAGCCAAAAAAGCTCGATTACAAATTTTAGATGAGATGAACAAAGTTATACCGCAGCCCCGCAAAGAAGTAAGCAAATATGCGCCAAAAATTGAAATATTCTACATTGAACCAGAAAAAATTAAAGATGTTATAGGTCGTGGGGGAGAAGTTATTACCAAAATTATTCAAGATGCAAGTAATGTTTTAAGTGTTCATGATAAAAATGCGGTTAAAATCGATTTGCAAGATGATGGACGAGTTATCGTTTATCATAGTGATCAAGAAGTTATTGATAAAACAGTAAAATATATTAAAGATATTGTAAGAGAAGTTGAAGAAGGAAAAATTTATACAGGAAAAGTTGTAAAAGTTGAAGATTTTGGTTGTTTTGTTGAGCTTTGGCCAGGGTGTGAAGGTTTGGTTCACGTTTCACAATTAGATACTAAACATGTTGATAAACCAAGTGATATTGTTAAAGTAGGAGATGAAATTGTTGTTAAAGCTCTTGGTTATGACCGAAAAGGAAGATTAAATTTATCAAGAAAAGAAGCATTGAAATAATTAAAATAGATGCTTTTTTATTTTGAATTAAAAGAAATAATCTAACTAAATAGTTGGACTCATATTAAGAATAAAAAAAAACTACGTTAATTTATTAACGTAGTTTATTTTGTTAATTTGTTATATACTTCTTCTACTGAAAGTTTTTGTTGTTCTTCTTTATAAAAAGGTTTTAAATGTAAGTGATAATGTTTAACATCTTGAATTATTCCGTTATTTTGAACTAAAGTTAAACCATCGCAATTTAATTTTTCTTCTAAAATTTGATAGCATTTTTTAGCTAAATCCATAATATGTGTTAAAGTAGAATTATCAATTGTACTTAAATCTTGAAAATGTTTTTTTGGTATAATTAATAAATGTCCGTTAGTATCTGGATTAATATCCAAAAATATTTTGGCGATTTCATCTTCATACACTGTATAAGATGGAATCGTACCTTCAACAATTTTGCAAAAAACACAATCCATTTTATCATCTCCTAAGAAAATTATACCAAAAAAAACAAAAGAGATAAACTCTTTTGGTGAATAACTGCGAATATTATTTATATTATGTTTACATTTTTAAATTTTATACATTATTATCATCGGATTTTTTATTTATGCCTATTATACTACCAAACATTGAAGATGTTAATAATATCAAATAATAAATTAGATCAAAAATTTTAAATTTGTGATTAAGTCCTAAAAAGTTAAAAAGAATTAAAATAACTAAAAATATAAGTCCGATTTTTAAACCCGCCATCCATCCTTTAGCTACACTTCTTTTCCCAATCATAAACCCCCCTATAATAAATGCTAGTATGGGAATGATGATTTTTAAAACAGCTACAGTTTTTGGCCCTAACCAATTAATATAACTAAAAAAAGTTAAGATTAATGTTAAAAAAAGGATGGTTATTAAAATACTTAAAAGGGGTTTTATTGAATTTTTTAAAAATAACATGACATCACCTAGTTAATTTTATTCTTTGAATAAAAAAATATGCTTATGTTCATAATTTAATAGGTGATAAGATGGATGTAATATTTGAAATCATTATTTTTTATTTATTTGTTGTTGGATGTTATAAGACAATTAACAAACATGAACTAAAAGAATTGACAATTGCTGATGGAATAATTTTAATTTTAACAATTCAGTTAATGTTAGAAGTAGTTTTTAATGAAAACAAAAATATTTTGTTAATTATTATTCCATTAGTTACATTCATATTAATAAAACCATTATTGAAAATGGTAGGAAGGAAAAATAATATTTGTGATAATAAAATTATTGTTATAAAAGATGGAAAAATAAATTTTAGTGAATTATCTAAAATTAATTACAATATTGAAAATTTAATGAAACAATTAGAAGAATTAGGTGTTAAAAGAATAGAAAATATTAAAATTGCTTATATTGACGGTGGAAAATTAATGATAAAAAATCATAATGGTCCATATTCGATAATTTATGAGGGGAAAATTGATTATCAAGCTTTAAAAGAAATTAATAAAAATCAAGATTGGTTACTTGAAATACTAGAATCGAAAAATTTAAAGCTAAAAAATATTTATTATTCATTTTATGATAATAATAAAATTTATTTTATTCAAAAAGATTTATAAACGCATTTTAGATGGTGAATAGTAACGTATATGATATTTATGCTAGAAGCAATGATAAGTCCCCACAAACCTATTTTAAATGAGGAAAAAACATATAATATTATCGTTTTAATAATAATTCCTTGTAAGGTTCCATTCATAGCTGCTTTGGCTTTGCCCATTGCTTGCAAACTACTAGTAAGAGGAATTTGGATATAATATAAAATGAAAATTGGTGCAAGAATACGAAGATAGGTGATTCCAACTGTTGTATTGTAAATTGCTTTTAGTAAAATTTCGGGAAATGCCATAAAAATAATGGTAATTGGAACACCAATAATCAAAGAAAAAAACAGGGCTTGATTGATTTTTCCTTTGGCATATTCTTTTTGATTATTAGCCATTGCAGAACTTACTGTTGGAATTAAAGCGTTAGAAATAGCCGTTGTAAAAAAAGAAGGCATTAGTAAAAATGGCATAATATAACCAGTGATAATTCCATATTCGGTTAAAATATAGTGATTAGAATAACCAACTTTTAACAAAACATAGGTTATGATAATTGGTTCAAAAAAATATCCAATACTTCCAATTAATCGGCTTCCTGTTGAAGGAAGACTAATACTTAAGATATCTTTAATATAAGCTTTATTGGGTATAAAATCTTTTTTTTCTAATTTGAAGTTTTTAGGCAGAAAGAAAAACAAAATTAAAATAGATGTAAGTTCACTAAAAATATTAGTAAGAACAAGAAATGCAACAGCATATTCTAAACCCTTTATTAAAAATATAGGAACCCCAACAACTATAGCAATAAATCTTACAATATCTTCAGTAATATTCGAAATAACATGCGGGATCATTTTTTCTTTCCCAAAAAAATAGCCCCTTAATATATTGGATATACTAATAAAAGGAAGAACAAGTCCAATTGCGATAAGAGCATAAAAGGTTCTTGGTTCTTTTAATACATTATTCGATAAATAAGGACTTAAAATAAGTAATGATAAGATGATTAAGAAATTTAAAAATAAAGAAATTGGAATAACACCCAAGACAAGAAGGCGGTTGTTTTTTTTGTTTTCACTAACTAATTTTGATATAGCAATTGGAAACCCAAATTGAGCAAGTGCGATTAAAAGCATAAAAGTAGGGGTAATTAACATGTAAAGCCCCATACCTTCAACACCAATTAATCTAGTCGTGGCTATTTTTATAACCATATTCATAAGTTTAGTTATTAACCCGCCGATGATTAAAATAATAGTTGATTTAATAAATTTGCTCAATTTTCTCTTTTCTCCTTTAAAAATCATTATTTTTCATATATAATATATATGATTGAACCTTATAATTTATTAAAATAGGAGGCAATATTATGGATATCTTTTTCAATTCCCTAGAAGAATTGTATGAACGTATAAAACCGGCTTTAACAACAAAACGTAGGGAAATGATTAAAAGTGGATACGAATATATTAAAGAGGAGGATATTTGGAATTTTTTAAAAGAAGTCAAGTGGAAAGAATCAAGATCACTTTCACTTCATGAAATGGTTAGTGATATTTTAAATTGTGATAATGATTTAATAGATAATTATTTGCGAACCAAATTAAATATGCGAAACCGAAGAGTTTATTTTGATACTCAAGAAAATTAAACAAGAGAGTGTGATAGCATGACAGATAAAAGAGAAAAAGTAACTTTTGATAAATTAAGAGAAAAAGTTTTAAAATATAATCAAACGAAAAAAGATCTAGATTTAATTAGAAAAGCGTATTTATTTGCATATGAGAAGCATTTTGGAGAAAAAAGGCTAACTAATGATGATTTTATTGAACATCCTTTAAATGTTGCATATATTTTAACTAGTATTTTTGCGGATAAAGCAACAATTTGTGCAGCGCTTCTTCATGATGTTTTAGAAGATACTGATACTACTGAAGAAGAATTAAGAGAGGAATTTGGTGATGAAATTGCATCATTGGTTGTAGGAGTAACAAAAATTAATAAATTAAATTATAACGGAGAAAATGAAGCGATGATTGCTAATCACCGAAAAATTATCGTCGGTTTATCAGAAGATGTTCGTGTAATTATTATAAAATTAGCAGATCGTCTTCATAATATGAGGACTTTATGGGCTCTATCAGAGAAAAAACAAAAAGAAAAAGCCCGTGAAACTTTAGATATTTTAACACCAATTGCACATAGACTTGGAATGAATCAAATAAAAAGTGAACTTGAAGATTTATCACTTCGTTATTTGAAACCAGATGTTTATTATTCAATTGTAGGAATGCTTAATCAAACAAAAAAAGAGCGCGATGAAGCAGTCCGAAGAATGATGGATAAAGTGACAGAA
Organism: Mollicutes bacterium; assembly: GCA_012521575.1. Lineage (GTDB taxonomy): Bacteria > Bacillota_I > Bacilli_A > RF39 > UBA660 > DUPI01. The sequence goes on along the minus strand of JAAYMD010000067.1, from coordinate 5,231 downwards.
CTTCTTCGTGAACATGGTATTAAACATAAGGTTAAAGGGCGAGCAAAAAGTATTTATAGTATTTATAAAAAATTAGATACAGGACGTAAGTTCAGTGAAATATATGATATGCTTGCTCTTCGTGTTTTTGTAGATACTGAACAAGAATGTTATCAAGCATTAGGGATTTTACATTCAAAATTTCGCCCCGTTCCTAAACGTTTTAAAGATTATATTGCTATGCCAAAACCAAATATGTATCAATCACTTCATACAACAGTTTTTGGGACTGATGGTAATTTATACGAAATCCAAATAAGAACATATGAAATGGATAAGGTGGCGGAATACGGAATCGCGTCGCATTGGAGTTATAAAGAGGGAAAAACACAATCAATTCAAAATGCAATGGAACAAAAATTACAGTTTTTTAGATCGATTATTGAACTGAAAAACACAGAAATCAACGATGAAGAGTTTATAAATTCAGTTGTTTATAAGGATACAATTTATACGTTTACACCAAAAGGTGATGTTATTGAGCTTCCTAATGGTTCTACACCAATTGATTTTGCTTATCGTGTTCATACTGAAATAGGGGATAAAATGGTTGGAGCAATTGTTAATGGTAGTATTGTTCCTTTAGATTATGAACTTCAAGATGGCGATATTGTTAAAATTAATGTTAATAAAAACTCAGAAGGACCAAGTAAAGAGTGGCTTAATATTGTTAAAACCGCACAAGCCAAAAATAAAATCCGTGCTTTCTTTAATCGAAGTGATAAAGCAACGAATTTAATTCGTGGTGAAGAATTAGTAAGTAGAAGCCTAAGAAAACATAAAATAACTATTAATGAATTCAATAGTCCCGAAAATTTAAATAAAGTATTAGAAGAGTTAAAGTGTGCTAATATTGAAGAGCTTTATATAAATGTAGGGGCTAATCGAATTAATGTAGAAGATGTTATTAAAGTTTTAATGGGCGAAGAAGAGGAAAATAAAGAAGAATTAATTCTCAAAAAAGCCCAAGCTAAAGAAATAGAAACTTCTACTAAAAATGATATTGTTGTTAAAGGTATTGACAATATTAAAGTTAATATTGCCGGTTGTTGTAAACCTATCCCCGGTGATAATATTGTTGGTTATATTACTAAAGGTTATGGAATAACCATTCATCGTATGGTATGTCCAAATGTAAGAGATTTAGAAGAAAGAATTATTGATGTTAGTTGGAATGATAATATTAGTAAAAAATATTCTACAACTATTTTGGTAGAAGCAACACATGACGATGAATTATTATTAAACATTGTTGCTAAAGCATCAAATTCTAAAATTATTGTTCAACATTTTGAAAATTTATCTAAAGATATCCGTTATTTATATGAAATTGATATTTTAGTGGAAAACAAAGAAGCACTTAAAAAATTTAAAGAAGAAGTTAAAAGTATACCAGGTGTAATATCAGTAGAAAGGATAATCAAATAATGAAAGTCGTGATACAAAGATCAAAAAAATCGTGTGTAAGCGTTGATGGAAAAGTGGTTGGTGAAATTCAACATGGGTTAGTTGTTTTAGTTGGTTTCACTCATGATGATACTTTAAAGGATATTGAATATATTATTAATAAGATTATTCATCTTCGCATTTTTGACGATGAAAAGGGAGTTATGAACAAATCACTATTAGATGTTGGTGGTAGTATTTTAAGTATTTCCCAATTCACTTTATATGCTGATACTTCAAAGGGGCGTCGTCCAAGTTATATTAATGCTATGAGCCCAAGTGAAGCGAAACCATTATATGATCTATTTAATCAAAAATTAAAAGAACAAAATATTCATGTCGAAACGGGAATTTTTGGTGCTGAAATGGAAGTTAAAATTACAAATGATGGACCAGTAACTATTATTATTGAAAGCAGGTGATAAGATGCTTCAAAATAAAGTTAGTGGTAAATTAATTAATTTAACACTACTAACCTTTATTATCTTTTTAATTTATCAAATGAATAATTTTTGGGGAGGCGTAATATCTAAAGTATTTTCTATTTTTATCCCTTTTCTGGTTGCATTTATAGTAGCATACGCTTTATATCCATTTCTCAAATTTTTAGAAAATAAAGGGATTCCAAAAATCTTTGCTGTTATTTTAATTGCCCTTCTTTTTTTAGGGATTTTAACATTAACAGGGTTTTTGGTTTTTCCATTATTAATTCAACAATTAGGAAGTCTTTTTAACAACATAATAGTGTTTTTAAAAAATATCTCCATTAAACATGATCTTGATTTTGGACCACTCCAAGAAACTTTAGTTACTAATTTTAATGCAATTATGAAAACTCTAGGCAATTATGTTTCTGATGGTGCAATTGATTTTATTAATATTTCTTTTAATGTCATTACGAATATGTTTATTTCTTTTGTTGTTGCCATTTATTTATTACTTGACATGGATAAAATAAGAAATATTTTCAAAAATTATTTATCTAAAAAATCAAAGAGAACATACAAATATTTTATCGTTTTAGATAAAGAAATGAAATTATATTTGTCAGGCTTCATTAAGATTGTAGGTATTACTTTTATTGAGTATGTATTTGTTTATTATCTGATCAACCACCCCAATGCTTTACTTCTTGGATTTTTAGCGGCTATTGGTAACTTAATTCCATTTTTTGGTGCGATTTTAGTCAATTTAGTAGCAGGAATTACGGCCGCTGTTAATGTGACAGACCCAGATCTTTTTATGAAAACCATTATAGTTATTTTAATATTATCATTAGTAGATTCATATATTATTAATCCAACTGTTTATAATAAAACTAACCGAGTTCATCCAATTGTTGTGATATTTTCTGTGTTTGCAGGGGGTTACTTATTTGGATTTTTAGGAATTATTATTTCTCTACCGTTAGCTATTATCATTATTACAACATATAAATTTTATAAAACCGATATTTATATGAAAATTACAGATATCAGAGAAACAACATTAGAAAAAAAGAAAAAGAAGGAGACGAAGAAAGATGAATAGATGTTACATTAAGGATTTAAATAATTATTACAACAAAGAAGTTAGAGTTAAAGCTTTTGTTGATAATATTCGTGATTTACAATATGTTCAGTTTGTGATTTTAAGGGATAGTTCTGGAAAAGTGCAAGTAACTATCGAAAAAAATGAAGAAAATAAGGATTTAGTAGAAATAGTTTCTAATTTAACATTAGAAAGCACCGTAGATGTTGTTGGTACATTAATGGAAAATGAAAAAGTGAAATTAAATGGGATGGAAATTTTACCATCAAAAATAGTTGTAACTACCAAATCACTTCCAGAATTACCAATTGACATTAAAGATAAAAATAAATCTCTTCGGGAAACAAGATTAGATTATCGTTTTTTAGATTTAAGAAGAGATGATAACAATTTATTTTTTAAATGTCAAACAATTGTACTTCATGCAATGCGTGAATATTGGGTAAGTAAAGGTTTTATCGAAATCAATTCACCCAAAATATGTGCTGGTGTTGCAGAGTCAGGTGCGGAAGTATTTAAATTAGATTATTTTGGAGAAGAAGCAAGTCTTGCTCAATCACCACAATTTTACAAACAAATGGCAATGGCAGCTGGCTTTGATAAAGTTTTTGAAATTGCACCTGCTTTTCGCGCCGAAAAATCTCACACTTCATACCATGCAACGGAAATTTTTATGGTAGATGCCGAAATATCATGGATAGATTCTGTTGATGATGTTATGGATATGCAGGAAGATTGGATAAAGTATGTTTTAAATAAACTAAGAGATACTTATGGAAAAGAAATAAAAGAAACATTTAATGTTGAAATTAGTAATACAGATGTTAAATTTCCACGAATTACTTTTGATGAGGCCAAAAGAATACTTAAGGAAAATTTTAATTATGTTTCAGAAAAAGAAGATGATTTTGAAAGAAAAGAAGAAGAATTATTATGTAAATATGTAAAAGAAAAATATAATAGCGATTTTGTCTTTATAACTAAATTTCCAAAATCATCACGTGCATTTTATCATAATATTGATGAAAATGGTTATTCAAATAGTTATGATTTGTTATATAAAGGAGTAGAAATAACAACTGGTGCTCAAAGAGAACATCGCCCCGATGTTTTGGAGCGCCAAGCTATTGAAAAAGGAATCGATCCCGAAAGCATTAGATTTTACATTGATTTCTTCAAATATGGATGTCCTCCACATGGTGGTTTTGGTTTTGGTCTTGCAAGATTAATGATGAAAATTTTTGAATTTGATAATATTCGTGAGGTAACTTACCTTTATCGAGGCCCCAACCGATTAACACCTTAAAATGAAAAAAAGATATTTTGTATGGATAATTCTTTAATTTTTAAGCAAAAATATTAATACGAGCGCATTTTGTTTGATTTAACAATTTTATCAGTTAGATTCTAGTAAATAGCAAGGAAGGGGCATAATATGTTTAAAAAGGGTAAAGGATTTACCTTAATAGAATTATTAGCGGTAATTGTAATTATAGCAATTATCTTTACAATTACTTTTCCCGTTTTAAAAAACATAATAAGTAATGCTAGATATGGTGCATTTGAATCTAGTAAAAAAGGAATAGAAAGAACAGCTCAACTTTATTACACATTAAATATGGATGAAGTAATTTTAAAAAATGGAGTTGGTCACGTTGAAATAGGAACATTAAAAGAAGAAGGATTGTTAGATACAAAAATTATAAATGCCCTTGATAACCTAGAGATTGGTGATGATGTTAAAGTATTAATATATAAACAAGGAGAAGTTGTTAAATATTCGTTACAAATGTATAATGATGGATTTTTTGAATGGTATCGTACTAAAATGATAAATGCTGTTAAAAAGGATGAAAATAATTTACCTGATAATGTTGGAGAAATTAAAACAGTAGAATTATCAATGTTAATGGACAGTGAATTAGTTTCTGAATTAAGGTTACCAATAGATTTAGGAAGTCGTTGTGAAGGATTTGTTAAAGTAGAAAAAGTAAATGAAAATGAGTATGATTATGAAGCGTATGTTGATTGTTTAACTGAAGCAAGTAGTTTTGTAAGTCACTATGTAAGTTATGGCGGAAAGTATTTAGATGAATTTTTAGATGTTAAAGAAACAAGTGATGGTGGATATATAGCGGTAGGAAAAAGTAATTCTGAAACAATAACAAAATATGGAATTGGAAATAATGGTAATTATGATGCCATTATAGTTAAAT
>JAAYMD010000066.1 GCA_012521575.1 Mollicutes bacterium | reverse complement strand
TAGATGAGATAAGAGGGAAAAATGAGGAAGAAATAATAGATTATATATCTCAAAAAATTATTGATGAATATGAAAATAAAGTTAAAGATATACCTGAAGAAATCCGCAATGAATTTGAAAAAGCAATTGTTCTTCGTGTAATTGATACTCATTGGATGGAGCACATTAATACAATGTCACATTTAAGAGAAGGGATTCATCTAAGAAGTTATGCTCAACAAAACCCACTTCGAGCATACACTAACGAAGGTTTTGAACTATTTGAAAATTTACTTCGTACAATTGATCGTGAAGTAACAACATATTTATTAAATGCAGAAATTAGACAAAATATTGAAAGAAAAAAAGTTGTTGAAAATGAAATTACAAATGAAAGTAATGATGCAATTAAAAAAAGACCAAAAAAGGTTCAAAAGGTAGGTAGAAATGAGCCTTGCCCATGTGGTAGTGGTAAGAAATATAAACATTGTTGTGGTAGATAGGAGTGAAAAAATGAATGAAAAAAAGAAAACAATAATAATCTTAGTAATTTTATTGCTAATTTTCATGCTTTTGCCTGTATCATTATATTTAAAGCATACAAATGGTCAAAAAATATTAGAGGTAGTAAACGATTATTATAAAAATGAAGAAAATAGTTTGATTTATATTGGAAGTGTAGATTGTTCTTATTGTGCAAAATTCGATCCGATTATTGAGAAAGTTGCTCAAAACTATGATTTTAATTATTTGTATGTTGAACTTACTGATTTAACTAGTCAACAACAATATACATTATTAGAAAATTTAGATATTGATGCGAATGATTTTGGCACCCCATATTTGGTAATTGGAAAAAAAGGTGAAAAAGAAGTTGGACATGGTGGATACATGTCAGAAGTAGAGTTGGAACAACTATTGAAAAGTAGTGGATATTTAGATGAAGATGCCGAACCAATAAATAAAACTGACGATGAAGATACAGACGCTTTAAATTTTATTGATGTTTCAGAATTTAAAGATTTAGTCAATGACGATGAAAAAAGTATTGTTGTTTTGAGTCAAACAGGTTGTCCTGCTTGTACATATGCAAAACCAGAATTAAATAATATAGCTAAAGAAAAAAATGTCATAATTAATATTATTGAAATTAATCTAATATTTAATGAAGATGAAATTAATGAATTTTATGAAATTACTGATGAATTAGGAATAGTTGATGTGCGTACACCGTATATAATGGTTATCCAAAATGGAAAAATATTAGATGAAGTTAGAGGATATGCTGGTGAAGAAGTGTATTTAGAAATGTTTGAAAGACAAGGTTTAATTAATAATTGAAAGGAAGGTTGAAATAAATGAAAAGTTCAGTATATTCAAAAGTAAGAGAATTTAAAAACAAATATCCACTTACAATTGCATGGCGATTAAAGGCTCATTGTAAAGTTATTGAAAAACATCTTAATGAAGACGAACAAGTACTTTATGCTTTTGCAGCTCAAAAGAATACAAAACAAGGTGAGATTTTTACTACTTATGTTGTCGCGCTCACAAATAAAAGAATTATGTTGGGTCAAAAGCGTGTATTTTTCGGATATTTCTTCATTTCGATAACACCTGATTTATTTAATGATTTAAAAGTAAAAATGGGAATAATTTGGGGAAAAGTATTTATTGATACAGTAAAAGAAATGGTTATACTATCGAATATTCCAAAAGCAGCTCTTCCAGAAATAGAAACTACAATTATTAAGTATATGATGGAAGAAAAAAAGAAATATTTTCAACAAAAATCAGAAAAAAATATTTGAGGATGAAAAATTCCTCTTTTTTTCTCGAAAAATGTGGTATGATATATATAAGATAAAATAAAAGAGGTGTTTAGCAATGCGAAGATTGTTTAACATGTTAGTAGTATTTTTTTCTATTTATTTATTAATACAGCTAGGATTTAAGTATTTTGGAAATGGACATGAAATTGAATATCAAATTGAAACTGCGGGGAAGAAGTTTAACGTAAAAGAAATTTTTGTTACAAATACACAAAATGAAAAAGATAGTTATTATTTTGATGTTTCGGTGGATGATGTTTTATTTTCATTTCAAACATATGAAAATTTTAATAAAAGGGAAATGATTATAAAAGATTTTAAGTATTTTGAAAATGAGCATTATAAATGTTTATTACCTATTTTCTATCAAGAAAAAATTGTGATGGATATTATGTGTTTAAATAATTCTATAATTTATTATTACCATAATATAAAAGGTAATGATAGTGAGTTAGATTCATTTGTTAATAATATAGATGCTTATAATTATGATTTGGATTTATGGAAAAATGATGTAGAAAAAAGCGAAAAGACAGGACCTGTAACTATTTATGTTAATAACGTTATTAAAGAACATTATTTTGGTATCAATAGTTATAAAGGTATCTATCTTTACAATCATACCTATAATAATATTAGAGAAATTGAATTATTTTCCAATGATATTTATACTCGAGATTTAGAAGTGATGGTAGATAATTGTTATGTTGTAGCAGATTATAATTCCAAATATGAATTTAGTAATTTCATAGTTGTAAATTTAATGAATGGCAATAAATCAATTATTAAATCAAATAAAAAAATTAGTTTTGATTCCTATATCCAAGGTGTAGTAGACCGTTCAATATATATATATGATAGGAGTAATAAAAAACAATATGAATTAGATATAAATTCCAATAACGTTTTAGAAGTAGGAAATCCTGATACAGGTATTAAATATTATAATAATGGTAAATGGGAATATTTAGAAATTAATGAGTTATCTAAAGAAGATGTAATTTTTAATTATGGTCAAACTAGTACAGATAATTTAGAGTATGAAAGAATTGATACAACAAATTATTCTAAGACTGGATATACTTTTTATTACAAAAAAACAAATAATGGATATAATGTTTACCGGGCTCCTAATAGAAATCCAGAAATAAAAACACATTTATTTACAGTGAAAAATATAAGTAATATAAAATATTTTGATGACTTTATTTATTTTGTTGATGGTAATACTGTAAAATATTATAATGATAAAATGGGGTTAAAATCATTGTTTAAAAATGATGAATTTGATTTTAATAGTAGTTTAAAATATAGTATATATATTGAAAAATGATAAATGCTTCTTTTAGTATG
>JAAYMD010000065.1 GCA_012521575.1 Mollicutes bacterium | reverse complement strand
GTATCTTTTTTTGTGGATTAAATTTGTAACATATGTATTATAACCTTACAAAAATTTTAATATATTATAATTAATTATATCTTAAGTTCATTATTTGTTTGAAAAGCCAATGATTTATTTTCTTTGGCTTTTTTGTTTCGACAAAATAAATAATCATAATCAATTATAATATGAATAAATTGAAATGGGGGATTATATATATGGCCAAAAAAATACACCTAAAAAAACCAAAAAAAAAGAAATTTAAATACTTAATATATATACTAATAATATATTTGTTATATCAAATTGTTTTAAATTATTTCAATAATTTAAATCTGGCTACTAATAACGAAGATTTCATTCGTGCTCTTTTAGCAAATTCCAATTATCATTTGCGCTACGAAAAAAATTCAAACAATTTGATAAATATTTTGACAAATTTGATAACTAATTTTGATCTTAATAAACCATCGACAGTTTTAGAAAAAAGTTTCAAACTAAAAGATTATAATGATGAAAAAATGATAAAAAACGATAGTGATAATGATTTGTCATTAGAGGAATTAGAAAAAATTAGTAATTATATTAAAGATCCATATGATACTGAAATTAATAATCCTCGAATATACATTTACAATACTCATCAACATGAAAACTATAGTAGTAAAAATTTAGAAATATACAATATTACTCCTAATGTAATGATGGCATCTTATTTACTTAAAGAAAAACTTAATCAATTAGGTGTTCCAACTGTGGTTGAGGAGGCTAACCTTATTGAATTTATGAGACTTAATAATTGGGAACACAAAGATAGTTATAAAGCTAGTCGTTTTTATATTATTGATGCTATGAACAAATATAAAAATTTAGATTTACTGATTGATCTGCACCGTGATTCATTATCTAAGGAAGCTTCAACAACAGAAATAGATGGTAAGAATTATGCTAAAATTTTATTTGTTGTTGGGCTAGATAATCCATCATATCAAGAAAATTTAAATTTGGCTAATAAAATTCACGAATTAGTCAGTAACAAGTATCCAACTTTAAGTAGAGGAGTACTAACGAAAAAAGGTCCTCTAAATGATGGGGTTTATAATCAAGATTTAAGTAGTAAAATGATATTATTGGAGGTTGGTGCTCAATATAATACAATTGACGAAGTATTAAATACAATAGAAGTATTATCGCATATATTTAAGGAAATTATAGGTGATGCTTAATGAATAATGAAGACAAAGTTAAAACATATACTAAAATATTTAATACTTCTTTTATAGTTTTTTTAATTAGTTTTTTGGTGCTATATTTGTCACAAGCTACAGGTTATTACAATTATGAACAACACAAAAAAATGATTTTAACTGAAGAAAAAATTAAACAGTTTGAACAAGATGTGAAAGAAGGTAAAAACTTAAGTATTGAAAAATATTTAGATAATCCTGTTAAAAATTACCAAAACAAAATTTCTGCTTTTGGGTATAAACTATCATATAATATTAGTAAGTATACGCGGGAAGGTTTAAAAAAAACATTTAATTTTTTTAATAAAATATTAGAGGAAAATTAAAAAAACAATTATTTTTCAATTGTTTGAATTTTTAATCCCACTTTGCAATGTATTTAAGATGTATTCTTGACTATTTTCATCACTATTTTTCCATAACACTTCAAAAAAAACGCCAAGACCAGGTAATGTAATTTCTTCGTTTTCATCAATAGAAGCAGTGATTGAATTTTTAATTTCTTCCTTATTTGCATCTTTAAAATTATTAATAATACTTTTTCGAACATCTATTGCCATTTTATCAACCTCTAATAATATCGTGTCAATTTTAAAAAAAAATTATACTTTTTATTTTTATTTTTGTAAAAATTATTATATAATATAATATAAGTGATAGGAGGTTTTTATATGAAAATAGGACTTATTTTAGTTGTTATAATTGTCCTAATTATAATATTTGTAATATCGGTTTTCAACAAATTAGTTAGACTTCGTAATATGGTAAAAGATCAATGGTCTCAAATTGAAGTGTTGCTTAAAAGAAGAGCAGATTTAATTCCTAATCTTGTTGAAACTGTAAAAGGTTATGCAGGGCATGAAAAGGAAACTTTAGATGCTGTTATTAGTGCACGAAACAAAGCAGTAAGTGCAACAACAACACATGATGAAATTGAAGCTAACGGGGAGTTAACACGTGCATTAGGGCGTTTATTTGCAGTTGCAGAAGCGTATCCAGATTTAAAAGCGAATGTTAATTTCATGGATTTACAAACAAATTTGAAAGAAACAGAAGATAAAATTTCATATGCTAGACAATTTTATAATGATGCTGTCTTAAATTATAAAAATGCATTAGAAATGTTTCCTTCAAATATTATTGCATCTATGTTTAATTTTAAACCTGCTGAGTTTTTTGAAGCAACTGAAGAAGATAAAGAAGTGCCACAAGTTAAATTCTAAGGCTTACAGTTGTAAGTCTTTTTTTTCAAAGGGGTTTTGTTATGAAAAAAAAATTACGCATACTTGTTATGGTATTGTTTTTAATGCCTTTAACAGTTTTTGCAAAGGATGAAGGTATAAGTAATTATTTTATTGAGGCTACCGTTCTTCCCAATGGTGATTTACACGTCAAAGAATTATTTGTTTTGGAAGGAGAGTTTAGTGGGTATGAACGAATTATTAATTATAAAAATCTTGATGTTCCAACATTTACTGATGATGTAAAATCATTTGAAGGAAGTGATATTTATAATGGTAGTGATATCGAATTAATAAAAATAAAAGCTATTGAAGTTGATCAAAATGTTAATTTTGATTATTTATCTAAAGATGGTGATGAGTTTGTTGAGGCAGCCAGTGCTTCTAATGGGATATATGGACAATATGTTGTGACGAAAACTTCTGAAAATAAAAGTTACAAAATATATAATCCAAGTACGGCAGATAAAAGAGGTTTTTATATTGAATATATTATTAAAAATTTAGCGGTTCTCCATAATGATGTTGCGGAAATTTATTGGAATATTTTTTCAGGGGAACAACAAGAATTTATTGAAAATTTAGAAATGATAGTTAATATTCCAAATAATCAAGAGGAAGTTAGTGTTTGGGGACATGGAGTTTTAAATGGTGAAACGGAAATTTTAAATAAAAGTAAATTATTGTTTAAAGTTAATGATTTATCGGATGAAACTGCGATAGATATTCGTTTTATTTTTGATAAGAGTGTTATTTTTGAATCTACTAAAGTAAGTAATGTAGATGCTCTTGAGAAAATTTTAGTTGTTGAACAAAAAAGAGCTGATGAAGCAAATGAAATTAGAGAGTGGGCCAAAAAAGTAGAGAAAAGAATTAAAATATTAAGTATTATTTTTGATACACTTAAAGTTTTTTGGATTGGTGGACTTCTTTACATCCTTTATACAACTTATCATAAACACGATAAAGAATATCAAACTACTTTTAAAACTAAATATTTTCGTGACTTTCCAGCTGACTATGGACCTTATTGTGTAGGATATTTAATGAATAAAAAAATTGGACCTAAAGAGTTTTCGGCAACTATTTTAGATTTAATTGAAAGAAAACATATTAAATATGAGAAAATTAAAAAGAAAGAATATCAATTGCTTAAAAATACCGAAAAACCAAAAGACAAGCTAACAAAATCAGAAAATAAGGTTATGCAAATATTATTTGAAACAATAGGGAAAAATGGTAAAGTTACCATTCGTGAAATTAATAAATATGCTAAAAAGCATTATCAATCATTTTTAAATGAGTATGAGGATTGGAAGGATTTGGCGCTTATCGAAGCGGAAAAACAAAATTTTTATGAAGAAAAAGGTGAAGTTCAGTTAAAAATAGGGATATATATAGTGCTTGGTTTAGTTTTTATTATTTTTACGTTTCCTTATTCATTTAAGTGGTATATAAGTATTTTATCGTTCCTTTTAGGAGTTGTTTCATTAATTTATATTATTAATATCAAAAAACGCACCAAACAAGGACAAGAACAATATGTAAGATGGATAGGTCTAAAAAGATTTATTAATGATTTTGGTAAATTTGAAGCTCGCGATTTACCACAAATACATTTATGGGAAAAATATTTAGTATATGCGGCAGTGTTTGGAATAGCTAAAAAACTAGCAAAAAATATGGAAGTTAGATTTAAGGAAATGCCAACAAGCGAATATACAGTTGGAGATTTTGTTTTTGATGTTGCCTATATTCGAATGATTAACAACATAAACTATAGTATTAGCCATGGAGTAACTAATGCTGTTAGTACCGCCATGTCAACTAAAGCTATTAGTGAAACTAAACCTTCATCAGGAGGAGGCTTTGGAGGAGGCTTCTCTGGTGGAGGAGGATTTGGTGGTGGAGGAGGCGGTGGTGGCCGCTTCTAAAGAAAAAATGAATAAAGCAAAAAACTTTATTCATTTTTTAAATCATTTTATAATTGCTATCATTAAATGTGTTGTTGTATGGTGTTGGGGTAGGTGACGAACTAACATCTTTTTCTAACACTCTAACGCGGCGTTCTAGGGCATCAATGCGACGATTTATATTACTGATTTCTTGACTAATGTTTGTTGGTCCTACTTGATTATCCCCAACAGATCCTTGATATCCAGGAGCACCATACTGCATTCCACCTGGTGCCATTCCAGGCATCATTCCCGGAGTCATCCCCGGCATCATTCCAGGTCTTCCTTGATATATTGGATATGGTGGCATTCCACAATTGCGCTCTTTTTTCAAGCTAAACACACTCCTTCGCTTTCAATATATTTATATGCTTTTTTTACTAATATGTGCTTATAACCTTACTTTTTTAAAGATTTTCTTAAATTTATTAAAGAAAGTGTATTAAAACTATTGACAAGCATATAATTAAAATGTATAATCAAGTAGAAATTGAAAAAGGAAAGCAGAAGTTTCCACTTCTCACCCGATTACAAATAGTTTTGGGTCAATGCCATAATAAAATATTTATGTAATAAGTATTTTTGCATGGGAGTTGTGGATAACTTGTGTTATCCATTTTTTTGTGGAGGTGTAATACTTATCGCGAGTAAAAACAAAGATTTGTTCATAAATGAACAAATACGCGCTAAAGAGGTAATGGTTATTGGACCTAATGGTGAGCAATTAGGTATTAAAACAACAGAAGATGCGCTAACGCTGGCAAATTATGCTGGTTATGACCTTGTTTTAATTAATCCGAAAAATACACCGCCAGTGTGCAAGATCATGGATTATAATAAATATAAGTACGAAATTAAGAAAAAACAAAAAGAAAATATGAAAAAACAAAGGGAAAACAATTTAGATATAAAAGAATATCGCTTATCTGTTAATATTGATAAACATGATTTTGACACAAGGGTGCGCAACGCTAGGAAATATTTAGAAAAGGGTCACAAAATTAAAGCATCAATTCGTTTTCGCGGAAGAGAAATGGTTCATCCGGAGTTAGGGAAAGAGACTTTACTTCGTTTTGCTGAAGATTTATCTGATGTTAGCGAAATTGAAAAACAACCAAGCCTTGAAGGACGCGTTATGTCGCTACTACTAGCGCCAAAAAAAACGAAATAGGAGGGACAAAATGCCAAAAATAAAAACTCATAAAGGTATTTCAAAAGTAATTAAAGTAAAAAAAGGTGGAACTATTAAATTTGCTAAATCTGGTAGAAATCATAATACTGGAAAAAAAGGTAGTGCTTTTAACCGAAAGAAGAGAAAAAGTTCATTACTAAGTAAAGCAGATCATAACAGATTAAAAAAGTTAATTAATAAATAATATTTTATTTAATTTAAGGAGGGAAAATAATGACAAGAGTAAAAGGTGGTACGATTCATCGTGCAAGACGTAAAAAAGTATTAAAATTAGCCAAAGGATATTTTGGAAGTAAGCATCGTTTATATCGTACAGCTAAAGAACAAGTGATGAAATCGCTTACTTATTCTTATAGAGATAGAAAACAAAAGAAAAGAGAATTTAGAAAATTATGGATTACTCGCATTAACGCTGCATGTCGCGAGCATGGTATTAGTTATTCTAGATTTATTAATGGATTAAATAAAGCAGGTATTGCAATTAATCGAAAAATGCTTTCTGAACTTGCTATTTCAGATCCACAACATTTTGCTAATTTAGTTGAAACTGCTAAAAAAGCTTTAAACAATAAAGAAGTTGAATCTAAACAAGAAGAAAAAAAAGAAATAGTTAAAGAAGATAAAAAAGAGCAAGATAATTTATCATCATTAACAGTTGCAGAACTTCGTGAAATAGCAAAAGAAAGAAACATTACCGGTTATTCAACAATGAAAAAAGCAGAGTTAATAGATGCTTTAAAATAATCAGCTACTGATTATTTTTTTTTGGTTTATTAATATGTTAAAGCATGCTATAATATACGAAGAGGTGAAGAGGCGAGTAAATGATCAATTTATATATAGACTTTGACGGAGTTATCTTAGATACTATTACAGTAACTTATGAACTAATGAAAAAAGAGGGAATTGATCGTGAAAATAGAGAAGAAGCAATAAAATTTTTTCAAAATTTAGATTGGAAATATATCTTATCAATTACACCAGAAATTAATGATAGTATAAGCTGTATTCAAAAACTAATAGATACTAAATTGTTTGATATTTCCATTTTAACGCATGTTAATTCTTTACATGAAGCAGTTGAAAAAGTCAAGTTTATTAGAAAATATTTTAAGGACATAACAGTTATACCTGTTCCAAAAGAAATATCAAAAACCAAAATGGTGCAAACTGAAGGTTCAATTTTGGTTGATGATTATGCCGGTAATTTAAGAGAATGGGAATCAGAAAATGGAATAGCTGTGCGTTTTTCTAAAAAATTAAATGGTAAAGGTTTTTTAGTTGTTGATCGATTAGATCAATTAATCGATATGTTTTCAGAAACTGTTGAATAAAAAATTATAAATCTAAATAAGAAAGGAGGGTAATTTTTGAAAATAAGCTATCCTTTAGCTTTAAATATTAGAGACCAATATAAAGAATTAGGAAAAAAATTTAATAATTTAAATGAATTTACGTGGAAAGAACTAGCTCAAATAACCAAATTAGAAGTAACTAATGCTGATAGTTTGGATGACTTAATTAAATTGCCTAGTTTAAAAAAATTAGTGATAAAAAGTGAAAATTATAATCATTTTGATAGCAATATAGATTTAAAAAATAATACATTAATCAATAGAATTCAAGATTTTTCTGTTATTGAAAAATTAACCAATTTAGAAGAACTGGAAATAATCAATGATATAAATATTAAAAAATTAGATCTTACTAAATTAACTAAATTAAAAAAATTAAGATTAATAAATAATCCTAGACTAATAGCTGTAAAAAATTTGGAAAAGTTACGGAATTTAGAAGAAGTAGTTATTTATGGAACAAATATTAAAAATTATATCAATTTTAAAGAATATATTCTTAATACTATTTATGCTAAGAAAAATATTTTAGATATTAATATGTATCATAGTTTAGTTGAAGGGTCACCACAAAAATCAAATTTTTATGCGGAATTATATCGATTAGGTTTTAATAAAGTTCGCTTTGCTGAAAAAACGGGATTTGCTGATTTTGCTCTTCTAACTCCAGCACAAGTCAATCAATTATTTCAAATGTGCTATAGATTTATTAAAAGTAATAAATTACACCATCTAAGTAAATATGACCGAATTAAAACAATCTATAATTATGTTACTACTAATATTACCTTTGATAAAGAAGGCATTGCTAAACGTGATCAGAAG
>JAAYMD010000006.1 GCA_012521575.1 Mollicutes bacterium | reverse complement strand
TTATAATTTATTTAAAAAGAAATTGACTATTATTTTGATTATTGGATTAGTTTTAATAATTAGATTTGCCGCCCTTACATTATTAGGTAAACCAGTGCCAGAAACACAATGGGATTCATGGAATTATCCTAGAAATATTTATAATAGTTATTCAAATCCTAATCGAAGTTTAAGAGTGTCAGGAACATATGAATACTTATTTAGGGATATTTATTTAAATGTTAATAAAAAAATTTTTAGTGATAATAAAGAATTAATTGAAAAAATAGAAAATTATAATAATGATAGATTTAAAGATTATGAAAAAGAAAATGAATATACTGGATATTTTAAAGATAAAAATTTGATCATGATTATGCTAGAAAGTGTAGATAATTGGTTAGTTACTAAAGATAATATGCCAACCCTATATAAATTGCAAAATGAAGGTTGGAATTTTGTAAATCGTTATGCTCCATCATTTGGTAGTGGTTCTACTATAAATACAGAATTTTCCGCTCTTACTGGTCTTCATAGTCCAATTCAAGGAAGTGCTTCTTATAATTATGTAAAAAACTTATTTCCTTTTAGTTTGCCCAATTTATTTAAAAACGAGGGTTATGTAGTAAATTCACTTCATTTTAATTACGGTTCATTTTATAACCGAAGTAATTTACATAAGGCCTTAGGTTTTGATAATCACTATGCATTGATTGACATGGGGTTTTCTGATGATGTTATGGATGATAGAGAATTGATAAATAATGATGAAGTATATAAATTAATAATACCAGATAAAAAACAAAAATTTATGACTTTTATTACTACCTATTCTGTTCATGGGCCTTATGGCGAAAATAATTATCTATGCCAAAAAATTTTTAATGAAAATCCAGAAATCATTACGGATGATAGGGAACTAACGTGTGTTTCTGAGTTAAGTAAAATGACTGATGAGTTTGTGCAAAAATTAATAGAAAGATTAACTGAAGATGAATTAATAAATGATACAGTCTTAGTAATTTTTACTGATCATTATGCTTTTGGATATTCTAAAGTTTATGATGTAAAAAATATTAAAGATAGCAATTTAATTCAAAATGTTCCTTTCATTATTTGGCATAATGATATTGACAAAAAAATTATTGAAAAGATTGTTACATCATCAGATATCATGCCAACTATTGCCAATTTGTTTGGTCTTACATTTAATCCAAATTATTATGTTGGAACAGATGTTTTTAATAATAAACACGATAATTTTGTTTATTTTTCTGATTATAGTTGGTATGATGGAAATATATATTATAAAGGTGCACATGCTTCTGCATATGATGACCCAGAATATATTATAAGAATTTCAGAAAAGGTTAATAAAAAAATACAATTGAATGATGCAATATTAAACGCTGATTATTATCGATATGTTATAAAAGATACTTTAAAATAGGGTATCTTTTTTGTTTGTTAAACTATTAAATCATGTTATAATTTAAATGACTAATTAAAAAGGGGATGAATTATGAAGATAACAGAGGAAAAAATAAAAAAATTGTTATTATTATTTATGATTACGTATCCAATATTTGATATCCGCTATTTTTATAATAGTATAACAACACTAATAAGAGTAATTATAGTTTTTGTTTTATTCTCTTTTGCTCTATATTTTTATAAAGAAGCACGAAAAAATTTGAAATGGTTAATGTTATATTATTTATTAGTAGTTATATATATTATTTTTCATCATTTTAATGCGCTAAACTTTAATTCACTAGTTCCGGGAAATTTTAATTATTCATTATTTAAAGAATGTCTTCAAGTGCTAAAGTTAATAATACCGATAACATATTTATATACATTGTACTATTTTAAGTTGAATAAAGAAGATTACTATAAGATATTTAAAAGTTGGGTCATCATTATTAGTGGTAGCATTATTATATTAAATATTTTAAAATTATCTTATGGTAGTTATAGCGATGAAATAATATTAGCAAACATTTTTACTTGGTTTACTAATCATAATTACATATATTCCGAGTTGGCATCGAAAGGATTATTTATGTATGCTAACCAAATAAGTATGATTTTATTAATATTATTACCAAATATTTATTACCAATATCTACAAAAACAAACATTAAATGATTTATTACTAATAATCATGATACTTATAAGTGCGCTTATGTTGGGGACAAGAGTTTCTAGTTATGGAAGTATCATTGTTTTATTTGGTTTACTTTGTTTATATATCTTCTTTGTGATAATAAAAAAAGAATATAGTTTTAATAGTAAAATTATTTTTTATACAATAACAATAATAATTATCTATGCAGTATTATTACCTATATCACCAGCAAATAATAGAAGAAATGTCTATAATAATATTTCCGAAGAAATATCACTTAATAATGTTTTAAAATTATCAAATAATGAACAAATTAAAACAAGTGATGAGCAATTAGATAAGATTGATTATATTACTAATAATTACGAGAAGAAAAGAATACACAAGAAGTTTATATTAGAATCGTATCCATATCAATATGATCCTGATTTTTGGTACGACATATTAATGTTACCTGTAAACAAAAGAATAGATTATCGTTTTTTAGAAATCTCAATGGTTCAAAGAGTAGTTGAGATAAATAATAATCCAAAAGATAAACTATTTGGAATTACAAATACTAGAATTCAAAATATATTCAATATCGAAAGAGATTTTGTATTGCAATATTATGCATTTGGAGTAGTTGGGTCATTATTATTTTTAGGAATATATATTCTTTTACTGATAATTTTATTTAAAAATTGGATTATTAATTTCAATTATACTTCAAGCGTTGGGCTACTAATATTATTTTTATATTTAGGTGCATCATATGTTTCTGGTAATATTCTAAATCATTTATCTACCAATTTAATATTTGTATATACAATATCAGCTTTTATAAGCAATAATCAGCATAACAATAAATGTCAAATGGTTGAAACAATATAATTAAATATGATATAATTAAAATTGATTAAAAGGATAATAATAAGGAGAGATTGTAGTGTTTATCAAAAATATAATATATAGCTTTAAAAAATACGCTTTTTTAATGCAACAATTAGTATCACGTGATTTTAAAGTAAAATATAAAAGAAGTGTCTTAGGTATAGTTTGGAGTTTATTATATCCAATTTTAATGATGAGTGTAATGGCAATTGTATTTTCAAATGTTTTTAAAATGAGTATGCCTGGAGTTAACTATCTGGTATATTTATTAACGGGATTGGTAATTTTCAATTATTTTAGTGAAGCATCAAATTTAGCAATGAGTTCAGTTGTTGCTAATTTTGCCTTAATAAATAAAGTGTATATTCCAAAATATATATTCCCGTTAAGTAAGTGT
>JAAYMD010000064.1 GCA_012521575.1 Mollicutes bacterium | reverse complement strand
TTTAATACTAATGGTACGGCTATTACCATTATTATTGCTAGCACTACTATTACGGCTAGTAATTCTATTAAGGTAAAGCCTTTTTTTCTTTTTATCATACTTCTTACCTCCATCTATCCATTATTAATATTATAGTAGCAAAATACACAAGCAAAATCAACGCATTAAAACTTAATGATCAACGCGTTTTGAGCTCGTTTTATATGAGGTATTTCCTTTTTTTATGCAGCCAATCTCTAATTTTAAAATAGTCATACTTTTTAAATTATATTTATGCTCTTACGTTATACTTGTAATAACTTTTCAAAATAAACATTTCGGTTTTAAAGTTTTTTAAACCCAAAATTAATATTCCAAAAACTTACTTCTACTCAAAATAAAAGAAGCATAAAATTTTATGCATCTTTCTAGTTTTTTCTATATGATTTTAGTACTTTACTATTTAATAATGATTTTATAAATTATTATTATTTTTAAAAAACTTTTTAAAAATTCTTTCTAGTTCACCTATTTCTATTGGTTTAGAAATATAATCATCAAAGCCTTTTTGTAAATACTCTTCTTGTTTCCCCTCAATTGCATCAGCTGTAAAAGCAATTACTGGTATCTTAAATCCTTTTATTTCCTTTAGTTTTTTCAAAGTTTCAACACCATCTAATTTAGGCATCATAATATCTAATAAAATTAAGTCATATTGTTCTCCATTTTTAATTTTTTCTATACATTGGTATCCGTCCAGAGCTGTATCAGTTTGAATGTTGTGTTTTGCTAAAAACTTAGTAGCAACTTTTAAATTAAGTTTGTTGTCATCAACAACTAAAACCCTTTTATCTGAGAAATTACCTTTTTCATTTGTTACTTTTTCTTTGTCTTTAATAGGTTTTTCCACTATTTTTTGATCAACTGATAAAGTAAATTTTGAACCTCTTCCATAAACACTTTGAACAATTACTTTTCCGCCCATTAATTCCATGATTTGTTTAGTAATAGCAAGGCCAAGACCTGTTCCTTCAGTTGTTGTATTTCGATCTTGCTCAAGCCTTTGAAATTTATTAAACAATTTATTCATATCTTCGGCTTTAATTTCACGGCCGGTGTCTTCCACAGAAATTAACAATCGACAAATTCTATCTTTATTAACACAATTTACTGTAAATTCAACATATCCTGCTTTAGTATATTTAACTGCATTGGTTAATAAATTAAGAATAGACTTTTTTAAATTTACATAATCACCATATAAATATTCGGGTAAATCCTCAGCAATTTTTACTCTAAATTCCAATCCCTTTTGATCGATACGCGGTTTAATTAATCTAATAATTGCTTCAAAAAAAGCATATGAATTATATTGGGTATTAACTATTTCTAATTTACCTGCTTCAATTTTTGAAATATCTAAAATACCATTAATAATTTCTAATAGTGTTTTTGAAGCAGATAAAATATCTTCTGCATTTTCTTTTGCTTCTTCTAATGTTTTAGCATTTTTAACAAATTCACTAAAGCCAACAATGGCATTAAGTGGGGTTCTTATTTCATGTGACATACTTGATAAAAAATCAGATTTCATACGATTGGCTTTTTCTGCTTGTTCTTTAGCTATATTTAATTCTTCAATTAATTTTAAATCGGGATTTTCAATTGTAAAATACATAATTAAACTGATATAAGAAAACATTAGTGATTCAAGTAAAATACTGGGATTAATCGAACGCATCAATAAAGTAAATACGGCTAAGAAAACTAATAAAAATAAAGGTATAAACTTCTTAAAAGAAAGTTTTTCTCTTGCTCTAATGAATTTATAGATGATAAAGCTAAATATTAGGAATATATAAAAAGCAACTGTACCAGTTAAAATATTCATTGCAGGTCCAGCTGTATCAATAACATTGCCAGTATTAATAATATCCAATCTAACTATGAAAATAGTTGCAATGACAATTAAATTAATAAGACCTGTGATTTGCACTGTTCTTTTTATTACTAGATCATTGTTTAAAGTCATAGTAGATATATAAATAAGCATAACCCAAACAAGTGATAAAATTAAAATATAATCAAGACGATGCATAAAATATAAAATATCAATGGTTCCGATACTTTTGGAAATTGCTACAATTATAGTAGCAACACAAGCTTCAATCAATGATAATAAAATAAAATAAGAATATAGTTTAGTTTCAGTTGTTTGGATTCTTTTTTTACTAAAAAAAATAATATTAATTGTTAAAGCGATTAAGACAGCACAAATAGGAAAGTGCAAACTACTCATATACATACCCCTTTTCAAACTTTAATGTTTATCTAAGTTGTTATAGTTTTAATTTTTTTATTTTAGGTTGACCTTTTAATAAAAATGCATTTTTTTTATTATAATCAAGATGTAAAAGTGGTTCGAACACTTCTTCTGGATCAACAATACCTGGCTCTTTAAACACTCTTTTTTCAATTTCTTCTTTAGTAAAAAATGGCCATTCTGCAATTTTACCTTCTACATATTTTTCATGATAATCATTTGGAATATCTTGACGAAGTCCTCTTCCATATTTTTCCCAAATTAACCATTTTAATGTTGCTAATTCATCTTTTAATTCACGACTAACATCCATTTTAAATTGTTTCTCATTTGCATAAAACGATTTACCAGCATTTATATCTATATGTTTTCCAATTCTTAAAGCAAATAATTTATCATATTGTTCAATAGCTACTGGAATAATTACAGCATTAGAACGTAGGGCTGCTTCGATTATACCATATGGAAAAGGCAGCACAATCCTATTTGGACTAGTATTCCATATTCCTTCTATATACCACATAACGTTTCCACCTTGTTGTAATATTTTGATTACTGTTGTTTTGGCAATATGACGGTCTTCTTTATTGTAAACATTAAGATAAATAACTCCATTCATTTCAATAAAAAAACCGTCAAGCGTATTATACATGTACTTAGCATCGCCTAACAAAACAAATGTATGTTCTTTCAAAGCTTGCATAACAATTTCAATATCATATTTACCAATATGAGTAACAGCAAAAATTTTAGGCCGATCTACTTCTACCCGTTCATCACTGTCAACAATAACCTTAAAACCACTTAAGGATTTTTGGGCAACTAAAAGTGGTCGTAAAACATATTTGTAAAGTTTTTTTCTTTCATTTATATAAAAATTATTCGGCCCTCCATTTTCAAATGTTTCTTTCCTTTTTTGAAAATAATATTCATCTAAATAATCCAAATATTTTTGAAATTCTTCTTCAGTTAATTTTTGTTTCTTTAAATATTGGACCAACATACCTCTTATGCTAGAATCCATCAATTTAACCCCCTAAAGTTCAATTCATAATTATGATATATAATTTTTAGAGAAAAGTCAAATTTTATACTTGTTATTCTTCAACTAAAAACAGTCTAATAACATTTCCTTCATAAATTCTTTCGCCGGCATCAGGGGATTGATAAACAATTTTAGTTCCTGAACCACTAAATTCCACTTTAAATTGTTTTAATAAAGGCATTGCTTCTTTAACATTCATTCCAACAACATCTGGTACTGTTGCATATACTTTATCTAAATAATTATACTCTTTAGGCATCCCACCTTCTCTTTTGGGAATTTCTAAAACATCGATGGCTTCAAGTAAAATAGTTCGTGCGATTGGAGCGGCAATTGTTCCTCCATATTGCACAGCACCTTTCGCATTATCAACCGCTATATATACTATAACTTGAGGGTCATCTGCTGGTAGAAAACCAATAAATGAAACAATATAATTACCAACCATATACCTACCATCTTTAACTTTCTGAGCTGTTCCAGTTTTTCCACCAACACGATAATTTTCAATATACGCTGCGCGTCCAGTTCCATTAGCAACTACACTTTCTAAAGCATATCTAACTTTGCTACTTGTATCTTCACTAATAACTTTTCTAACTAATTTACTGTCATTAAGTTTTATAACCCCATTAGTAACTGGTTCATTTAAACTTTTAACAATATAAGGTTGGTACAAGTATCCCCCATTAATTGCCGCACTTACTGCTGTTATTTGTTGAATAGGAGTTACTGATACTCCTTGTCCGAAAGCCGTTGTAGCAAGTTCGACCGGGCCAACTTGATCAAGGTCAAATAATATTCCATTACCCTCACCATTTAGATCAATACCTGTTTTTTTTCCAAAACCAAAATTTTCAATATATTCAAATAGTTTTTCTTTACCTAGTTTTTGCCCCATTACCACAAATCCTGGATTACAAGAGTTTTCTACCACTTGAAGAAACGTCTGAAGACCATGTCCACCATGTTTCCAACAGCGAAGACGAGCATTTTCAACTTGAATACTGCCAGTATCATAAAAAGTATCATTATCCAAGTCAATAAGCTTTTCTTCTAAAACTGCTGCTAAAGTAATAATTTTAAAAGTAGATCCCGGTTCATATGTCGCCCAGATAGGTAAATTACGATTTATTTCTTCAGGTGTATAATCTTGATAATTACTTGGAGAAAAGTTTGGCCGTGAAGATAAGGCAAGTATTTCTCCAGTGTTTGGATCCATAACAATACCAAGTGCTTGATCAGGATTATATTTTGCCACAGCGTTGTCAAGTTCGCGCTCAAGAGCAAGTTGAAGACGATGCTCAATAGTTAAGGTAATATTGATACCATCTTGTGGTTTTTCATAAATTTCTGTTAGTTGTAACTTATTTCCTTTTGCATCACTAAAATATTTGATAGAGCCATAGCTCCCTGTTAAATATTCATCATACATTAATTCAAGACCACTAAGCCCCTGATTATCTATTCCCACAAATCCCAATGTGTGAGACATATAAGTATCATAGGGATAATACCTTTTTGACTCTTTAACTAAATAAACGCCAGGAAGATTAAGAGCTGAAATTTTATCAGCAACCTCGTAAGATAATCTTCTTCCTTCAGGATGTACTCTTTCAATTGATGTGTTTTTATACACATGTTTTTTCATTTCTTTTAAACTAACCCCTAATATTTCACTTAATTTTTGACTTGTCAATTCTTTATCAACAATTTGATTTGGTATTAATACAAGGGAAGTGGTTGTTAAATTACTAGCTAACACCACACCATTACGATCAAAGATTAATCCCCTATTAGCTTCAATTGGTAAATTTCTACTCCAAAGACTAGATGCATATTTATTTAATCGTTTATAATCAATTACTTGGATATAAAAAACTTTAAAAACAACTAAAAGCATTAATAAAGTAAAAATAAAAAGTACTATTTTAATACGCATGTGTATTTCTTTAAAAAACATAAAATCACCCATTAATATATATGTTTTTACCAGCTGTAATAGACAAGTTTTAAAAATTTATCTTTTATATATAATTGAATTTTAATGTACAATAAAAAAAGAAGAGTTTTACTCTTCTAATAGGGAGGCCACTTTAAGTAGAATCATCTGTTTGGTTTAAATCAAATTTTTGTTTTAAAGTTAACTTTAAAACATCAGATGGTTCTAAAATAGTATTTGGTTCAATACTTTGTATATCAACATAACCATACCCATCAAACTCATATTTAAGATTGATCATACTACATAAACTTATGATTTCAGTTCTTGACCATCCAATTACATTGGGCATAGCTATGTTGCTATCGTTAGTTAGTAAAAATACTTTATCATATGTTAAAATTTCACTGTTTTGATTAGGATACTGTTTAACAATCCGATTACCATTTCCTAAAATAACAGGTTCAATTTTTTTATCTAATAAACTTTCTTTTACTTCTT
>JAAYMD010000063.1 GCA_012521575.1 Mollicutes bacterium | reverse complement strand
TTTAAATGGCCAAAAATTGTATTTTCATATTGCCAAACACATATATTTGTTTATACAGTTATTATGTTAATGAAATATCAAAACTATATAGAATCATCCAACATAATAAGTTAGGAATTTATTTATCCTTTGATGTATATATAATTTTAATTTATTAGGTTGTTGAATAACTAAAATTTCCATTAAAATAGTCGCTATTTTCTAGTGCATGTTAAGTAGTAAACAAAACAATTATATAGAAAAGTTTGCAAAAAGTTACAAAAAATTTTTTAAAAATTTGTGTCAAAAAATAATTTTAAGAATGTAGGTAGACTTAAAAAATATTCTGATTTACAGATAGTTTAATGCTTAATCTATAAAGTTATAAAAAAGATTTATAGTCTAATAGAATTAGAATGGGAATAATCTAATGATGTTTTAGCTTCTAAAATTATAAAATTAAAAGATATTCCAGACCATTTTACTTTAAGCATTAGAATTAGACAAATATAAAAAAGCTTATTTTATAAAATATATAGGTTATTTGTATTACTGTTAAAACCTGAAATTAGAGTTTGTTCAATTGATTTAATTCTTTTAAGAAGTTCAAAATTTGATTCACAAGCTAAAAAAAGGCAAATCTACAATTTTGGGGTGGCATAAAGGTTATAAATTACATTTAATTAATTCCTCTGATTTAATTCAATAGTCTTTAATTTTACTACAGCAAACGTATATGATAGTAATTGCGAAGATTTAATAAATGAGCTAGATAATTATAATATTTTTATATTACTAGGTGATACTGCTTATGATAGTGTTAAACTATTTAAACTTTGTGATAAACTTGTAATTAACTTGTTAACTGATATAAATATTAGAAAAGGTAAATCATTAAACTCTATAAAAAATGAGTATAGAATAAAGAATATGTTATTTTTCAAATCTTCTATTGAGAAAAAATATACAAAAAACCAATTACAATTGAAAGATTGTTTGCAGTATTAAAGCAACGTTATAATCTAGAAAAACCTAAGCTTTATGATTTTAACAGATGTAAATCTCATGTAATATGGACATTATTAGTATATTTAATTGAAAAATTAATTGACGAAAAAAAGGGTGATGTAATTTATGATTAGAGTTTTACATATTGTAAATTGTATGAATCGCGGAGGCTTAGAAACTTTCATCATGAATGTTTATCGAAATATCGATAGATCAAAAGTGCAATTTGATTTCTTGGTTCATGTTGATAAAGAAGGTGCGTTTGATAAAGAGATTAAAACACTTGGAGGAAAGATATTCTTTGTTCCACCACGAAATCAAGGTATTTTAAAAAACCGTAAAATATTAAATAAATTTTTCAAAGTACATCCTGAATATAAAATTGTACATCAGCATGTTAGTTCACTGAGTTATATTGAACCTTTGAAAGTCGCCAAAATACATAGAGTACCTATTCGAATTGTGCATGCTCACAGTACTCAACAGGGGGGAAACTCACTTCATAAATATGTTCATCGTTGGAATAGAATTTTTATCAAATCGTATGCCACTCATTACTTTGCTTGTTCTGATTTTGCTGCAAAATGGTTGCTTGGACAGAAAATGTTTGAAATTGGTGAATGTAAAATTATAAATAATGGAATTGAAATAAGTAAATATAGATATAATCCTGTAAAAAGGATAGAAGTTCGTAAAGCATTGGGGATTAATAATAAATTCGTGTTAGGACATGTAGGAAGGTTTTCATATGTCAAAAATCATGCGTTTCTGATTGACTTATTTAAACATATTTGTGAAATTTCTTCTGATTTTGTAATGTTGTTAGTAGGGGATGGAGAACTAAGAGAAAATATTGAAACCAAAATTGCTAGTTATGGACTGAAAAATAGTGTAATAATAACTGGTATTCGTAATGATGTTCCTGATTTACTACAGGCTATGGATATTTTTATATTTCCTTCCCATTATGAAGGGTTACCAGTAGCTTTGGTTGAAGCTCAAGCATCTGGATTGCCTTGTTTGGTATCTGATAATATTACAAGACAAGTAAAAATTACAAATAATATAGAATTTATTGATTTATCATCTCCAATATCTTATTGGGTTAGCAAAATAAATG
>JAAYMD010000062.1 GCA_012521575.1 Mollicutes bacterium | reverse complement strand
TTTAAAGCTAGAATTATGATTTGCAAAGGCATAATTTTACCTAAAATAAAAGAAGCATAAAAGTTATGCTTCCATTCAGCTCTTTAACATAGGATTTTATTTCCCCCCACTATTTGACAAAGAGCCTTTACTTTTTACTACATTTTTTAATTTTGGATTGTTTAATGGTGTTGTTATTTCTTTGCTATAAATGATTTCTAATTCGTGAAGCGCTCTTGTCATGGCTACATATAATAATTTCATATCAATTATTTTATTTGATGAGTATATATGTTCTGAAGCATCAGCGATAATAACTGCATCAAATTCTAAACCTTTTGCTAAATAACTAGTAATGATACATAAACCACCGCGATATTCGGTATTAGATGAATCAATATACTCAAGCTTTAGGCCTTTTTTGGCTAATTTAGAATATAAACTTGCTGCTTCATCATTTGTTTTACAAATGATAGCAATCGATGAATAACCTTTGTTAACAAAATTACTAATTTTTTGAAAAAGTAAATCTTCTAAATTATTATCACTTTTAGTGATATTTATTTCTTCACCATGTCTAATGACAGGTTGGGCTTGATTTAAGCCTATATGATTATTAATCTTATTAGCTTCGTTCATAATCTCAATAGTTGTACGATAACTCTTTAATAGATGTTTTAATTCACATTGATTATTGAAAGTAGTATCTATTACTTGATCCCAATTATTAATACTACGATAAGAATAAATTGCTTGAGCAAGGTCACCAAAAATGCTAAAAGTTGCATTTGGCATTATTTGTTTTAAAGCATAAAAATTGAAGATACCAAAATCCTGTGATTCATCGATAACTACATGGCGATACTTAGTGAAGTATTCCGCTCCACTTAATTTGTATTTTAAATATAGAAGAGCTGGCATATCTTCAAAATCTAAAGTTTTGTTTTTTATGTTTTTATTAGTCATATTCCAATTATAATTTTTAGCTGGAATATATTTATTAATATTTTTAATAAAATCACTATATAAAGTTAAAACTTTAGTATTAGTTTTAGAAAAATGTTTTTTTAAACTTTGATAACATCCATTTCTTAATTCTTTCATGACATAGTCAACATTTTTTCTTTCTTTTTCTAGTTCTGTTTTTGATAAATTGCCATTACTATATTTTTCATATAATTGTTCATTTACCTTTGATACTAAGTTATCATATTCATTTTCAATATAATTTGATAATAACAAAATGGTTCTTTCAACTCGTGAGGCAATGTTAAAATAATGTTGTTTATCAACGCTTTCATAGGTTTTATAAATTAGTGATTCAGGAAGAACATTATACCCTTTAATAATTAAATCTTTTTTGGGTACAACTGTTTTATCAAAATCATTCATGTATTTATCTAAAGCTGATTTAAATAACATTGAGGTTTTTAATTTTTCAATGCTAAATTTTTCAAAGCCATCAATTGAATCAATTAATTTTTGATCACTACTATTAACTGTAAACTCTTCTTCTAAATATTTACTTACTAATTCTTCATATGTAAGTTGCTCAACATTATTAACATCTAAATCAGGTAAAACGTTAGAAATGTAAGTAACAAAAAACTTATTAGGACCAATAACTAAATATTGTTCTGGTTTAATATGTTGAATATTGTTATAAACTAAATAGGCAATACGATGAAGTGCAACTGTAGTTTTACCACTACCAGCTACTCCTTGTACAATAATATTTTTGTTTAATTTTTCTCTAATAATTTCATTTTGTTCAGCTTGAATAGTTGATACAATATTTTTTAAACGATGATCAGCACTCATACCTAAATATGGTTTTAAAATATCATCATTAGAAACGGTATCAACATCTTGAAAACCTTTTAACTTTTGGTCTTCAATATCATATTGCCTTTTAACCAATAATTCTCCAGTAATGATTCCTTCTGACGCTTCATAAGAAGCTCGTCCAATATTGCTATCATAATACATTGAGGCAATTGGGGCACGCCAGTCAACAACAATAATATTATTATCAGAATCAATTAATCCTACTTTTCCAATATAACATTTATCGGTTTGTTTCTCATTATCACCTTTAAAATCAATTCGCGCAAAATATGGCTTAGAAATGGATCTCTTTAAAACTTCTAATTTAGTACGATTCAGATGCATTAATTCAGCCAAAAGATTTGGATTATCTCGATAATTTTTAGGTAAAGACTTAATTTTTAATTCACATTCTTCAATAGCTTCCTGATATTTTTCAATAACTTCTTTTAATTTAGCTTCTTCTACTTTAAATATTTTATCATTCATTTTTTCACCACCTAAAATTTCAAGTTTTTTATAAGTTCATCTTTTTGTTTATATATTTCTTCTTTATTAATTTTTTGTTCGTCGGAAATTATAATTTTACCATTAATAATAACTGTATTAGGAACAATTCCATTAGCATAAACCAAATCATTGATAAACGTTTCATCACGAGTTATTTGCAAATTTCTTTTATCAAAAATTAAAATATCTGCTTTATTCCCTATCTTTATTTCACCTATATTTTTTTGAAAATATTTTTCAGGATTAATAGTAATCATTTTAATGATATCTATGCTTTTTATATCAGTAATAAGACCTAGTGTTCGACAAGAATCAAGTAAATTTAAGCTATCATTGGTTGCTATTCCATCTGTTCCAAGGGTAACATTAATTCCTTTTTTTAATAATTTTTTTACTGGTGCGATTCGATTTTTTAATTTCAAATTACTATTTGGACAAATAGCAACACTAGCATTGTATTTTTTAATAATATCAATATCTTTATCAGATAAATAGTTACAATGAACTAATAAAGTACGACCTGATAATAGCTCGTACTTTTCCATTACCTCGATTGGTGTCATACCATATTTCTTTTTAATATAGTTTACTTCATCACGTGTTTCACAAATATGAACACTTAATTTAATATTCATGTTACGTTTCATATATTGTGATAAATTAGTTAAAATTTCATCATCCACCCATTTTAACGAGTGAAGCGCGACAAAATATTCATTTAGTTCATCGGCTTTAAGTTTATCAATATTATCAAAGGCATTAACTAAATAGTCTTGTAATTTATCAGACTTCATCAAAGGATAGCCCATAAATAGCCTTGCACCATATTTTTCGGCACAATTCCAACCTCTAATTCCCATTAAGGTAGTTGTACCATATTTTAAGGCTTCACACATAACTATATCAGTTGATACTTGTCTGATTTGTTCTTTGTATTGAACATTTCTATTATTGAAATCTTCAGCATATAAAATATATTCTTCGGTAGTATATTTAGCATCATAACCTTTTAAAAAATACTCACCAAAATGGATATGGGTATTAATAAAACCAGGAAAAATAATCATGTTATTAGCATTGATTATTTTTCGTGCTGGTATTTTTTGATCACCAATATAAGTAATGATTCCATCTTTAATACCGATATTATTATAAATTATATTACCACCATCTCCAATGGTAATATAACAACCCCCTACTATAAGAATATCGACCATTATTCTCCCCTAATAATTACAGATTCAAAAAATTTTTCTTGAAATTCAGTTAATGCTCTAATTTGTTCGTCAGTGTAATTAACACCTTTTGGGGCAATGACTAATTTATCATCATTATCATTAGTACGATGGATAATAGCAATACATTCACCAGTAAATTCTTCTACTGGTTTAAATTCGCCTACAACATAGGCATCTAATTCTTCCCCATCTCCACTAATAGTATTAGGCACATACCCATAATTTAAGCAATAAATAAATCCCCATTTAGGATGAGCACTTCCTAACTTACGATCAATTTTAACAGTAACTTCTTTTCCTAAAAATTCTTTTGCATCTACCATTTTTACTCCTCCATTCTTTTTATCTTATTCATTTTAACATATAAGTTTGCGTTTTTCAATTTTTCTTTACTTCACCAATCCAAGTACATAAATAATTTTGATGAACAAGATTTTTTACTTCTTTAAATTCTGGATTAACAGATTTTTCAAATTGATTAATGACACAATATGGATCTTTGCATAACATATTGCTTTCACCATTTTGGTGATAATTATACCAATAAGCAGAGGCAGCACACCCACCACGACAAACACTTGCTTGGTTGCAATTTTCACAACCTTTGATTTTATCATAATTGTTTTTGCGATAATGGAATTTTTTAAATTTTTCATCATTGATAATATCTAAGACATCATCAGTTAATAAATCACCAACTTGAAAATGATGCATGTACACACAAGGTGAGACTGGAATTTTACCATCTGGAGTGATAGAATTAATTCTTAAAGAACTGATACCACAAGAACATCCTTGAACTTTATCATTATTATAGAAAGCAGCAAGAATCGGATCAGACATGTCTAGGGTTTTACATCTAGTTATTAAATAATCAAAACCTTCTTTTAGCTGTTCTAAACTTGGCATTAGTTCTAAATGTTTTTTATCAGTTGGTTTTAATAAGTTTATTCTAATATTAGCATTATACTTTTCGGCTAAGTCACATAGTGCTTTAATTCGATCAACAGTAAAATTCCAATTCATCGCACACATGACAATTGAACGATCAATGTTGTATTTATTACATAACTCTAAAGCTTTTATAGCTAGTGTAAAAACAGCTTTGGCACGATTGTTATTATGCTCTTCAGCAATTGGTGAATCAATACTAATATCAATATCGTTTAACTTTAAAAATTCATCTTTAAAATATTTTTCTAAATTAATAACTGATAAACCTGAACTTGTTAAACCTACTTTAATATTTTTTTCGGTCAATTTATTAATAATGTATGGTAACAAAGTCTTTTTAACATCAAGACCATTAGTATATATTGGTTCATTACCACCAAAATTAACTGTTTCAGAGCCTAACTTAACAATTTGATCAACAACTCGATCAACTATTTCTTCAGTCAAATCTTGTCCTTTTTCTCTTACTTGCATTGAATAACAATGATTACAATTACAAGGACAAGCATTTCCTAATGTCCAACCTATATTTTTAAACATCATTTCACTCCTTAAATAAACGGATTTTTTGAAGCATTGTATTTTAATTCATTTTGTTCATACAATCTATTCACTTCTTCTTCAATGCATTCATAAAATTTTTGATTATGATTGATTTGTTCTTCAATAATTGCCATTAAATTGGCATTTTTATCTTCATTAATAGTTTCTAACAACAATTTAAAAATTTCTAAATCTTTATTTTTTAATTTCAAAGCATATTCATAAAATTTCCTAATTTCTTCAAGCGGAATAGCTTTTGGGGCCGTAATAGGATCAATTGTTTTATCATAGATTTCGCTATGATTTTTATGCCAATATTTTAAGGCATCATAAACTTTCCTTACAGTTTCATCAACAATAATATATTTATTATTGTTATTAATAAAATCACTTTCGATTAATTCATTACTGCTGCGCAACTGATTTGTTAGTTGAGTTCCTTCGGCAGAATACATTTCTGAAAAAATCCCCTTTGTTACTGTAAAGTCATGTTTTTTCAAAAACTCGTAGTTTTCTTCTAACTCTTGTAAAGTTGTATCTTTATCAAATAAAATATATCCCATTTGAACAATATAATCATGCTTTTTAAATAGTTCTAGGGCTCGCTTATTATCTTCAATGGTTGCCTTTTTATTCATGCGTTTTAAAGCTGTTTCTGAACCATTCTCAATACCACAAGCAAAGGAGAAAAAACCAGCTCTTTTTAGATGATATAAAATTTTATCTGTAATTTTATCAGCGCGAATTTGGCCACGAAGTTGTACTTTAATATTTCTCTTATTTATTTCGTCGGCAAATTCTTGACACCATTGTTCATCACGAATACCATCAACAAAACTATCGTCAACTACTTTGATGTGTCTAACCCCTTGTTTATATAAACTTTCAATTTCATCAACAATATTTTTAATGCTCCTAGTTCTCCAAACTTTACCTTTATTTAATCTAAAAAAAGCAATTACTGAACAAAATTGACAATTACCAGAACATCCTCTAGCCGTTAAAATATCAACTGTCGATTTTTTATCTAATACAACATTTAAAGTATCACGACTTGGAAAAGGAAGAATATCCAAGTCATCAACAAGAGGTTCTAATTCTGTTTGAATTATCTTTCCCTGACTATCTTTATAATAAATTCCTTTAACATTTAATAAATCACTTTTAGCTTCTAAACATTTAGCTAAATTAACAATAACTTTTTCTCCCTCTCCACGAACAACAATATCAGCACCATTATTTAAATGTTCAATTGGATAAAAAGTTGGACCAAATCCACCACAAACAATAGTTAATTGTGGATTAGTTTGTTTTAATTTATTAATCAAATTAATGGCCGGTAAAGTATTTGACATATATGATGAAAGTCCAACAAAAAGCGGATTTTCAACTTCCATAATTTGATTATAAACTTCATCAACGGTTAATTCATTTAACCAACCATCAATAATTTTCACATTATAATTAGCCTCAACTAAAACAGCCTTTAAATAGCCAAGACCTAGGTTTTCTTCTGATGTTCGATGAGTTTTAGGTGCAAGAGTAACTAAAACAATATTTCGACTCATGATTTTCTCCTTAATACTTTAACAATTTTTTCGATATCACCTTTAGCTTCATAAATATTAACATTATCAGCAATTACCTTTGACATATAATAGCGGTCTTGCATATACTCTTTCTTTTCAAATGATGGCATTGGATAATCAAAACTTATTAAGGCATAGCGATTACTTCTAATTTGTTTAGTTAAATGTTCATATATTAGCAATAAACGATCAATTGCTTCACGCTCTCGTAAAAATAAATCACCGTTTTTAACGGTATTGATTAAATAGATGTCGGAAATAATTGCTTCATCATCAAAAGTTACGCCTTTCTGTTGAAATAGATTATCAACATAAATTTTAATATCCCATTCATCCCTTGATTCTAAGTCTTTTGGTTTTGGTATTTCCTTTAATAATTCCGGAAAATATAATTTCATTGCCCCATAACGCATTTGTACACTTTTGGTCCCAGTAAAAGTTACTAGCTTTTCTTTATCTAGTCCTATTAAAACATTATCATTGGAAATCAATGACCAGCCATCATATAAAACAAGCTTAGATGCTAGTGTGGTCTTCCCTGCATTAGGATCACCAAGAAACATTATTGCATGTCCATCTTTATTTTTTACTACTGAAGATTGAACAAAGTATTTTTGCTCTTTTTGAAAATAATTAGCAATCATACCAATGGCTAAATAAACCAAATCTGGAAAGAATAAATTTTGTTCTGGTAATTCTAGATAACTAACATTTTGTTCTTCATCAATTTCTACTTTTTTATTAGCGCGATTAAGATACACTAAAACGTTTTCGTTTTCTTCGATATCCTCTACTGCTCCCATCCAACTAATAGTAGCAGGAATAGTTTTCATAATTGAAGTTGGTTCTGTTTTTATTTTATTGATTACTTTTGAACTATCAGTATAAATAGATAATGTTAACTCTTTGTTGCAATAAATATTAAATTTTTCCACAGTACTACCCCCTACAATGTTGTCAATTAAAATTTATATAAAAGGTAATTTTAACCTTTTATACACTAAATTGTTTTTAGCATATAATTCTTCTAATTCTTTTTTTATTGTTTCATAATAATTCCTATTATTTTTGATTTCATTATCAACTATTAACAATAAATCGGCATTTTCATTTTCTTTAACAATTTCCAATAGTTTTTTGAAAACTTCTAAGCCTTTATTTTTTAATTTAATCGCATAATCATAAAATTTAGCTATTTCCTCTTCGGTTAAAATACGTGATGTTATAATGGGACTTACAGCCATATCATAGACATCATAGCAATCATCATTCCATTTTTTTAAAGCTTCATATATCTTTGGTTCACCAATTCCCTTAATACATAAAGCATCAAAGCTTAAAACAAAGTTTGTCTCCTTTAAAAAGTTGTATATATCTTCTAATGAAATATCTTTATCACAATAATCACATTCTAGCTGTACTATTAATTGATATTTTTGAAAAAGCTCTAAAATTTTTCTAATCTGCTTTTCACTATCAACTTCTTTTTGAATATAGCATGTAAAGAAATAAAAGCCGGCCCTTTTTAGATGTTTTAAAATTTGATCTGTAACCTTTTCAATTCTAATGTTTCCAGTTAACCGAACCTTAATATTTCTACTTGCGAGTTCATCAACAAAATTTTTTGACCATTTTAAGCCACGGTCCCCATCAATAAAGCTATCATCAATAAATTTAATATTAGTAACCCCTTGATTGTATAAACTTTCGATTTCGTCAACAATATTTTTAATACTGCGACCTCTCCAACATTTTCCTTTATTATGCTTAAAAAATTCAGAAATTGTTGAATGATATGTTGATCCCCTCGATGTTAACATATTAACTGGTAACTTTTGTTTCAAAATCTCATTAAAAAAACACCGACTAGGGAAAGGAATAACATCTAAATCTTTAATTACTGATGCTTCTTTATTACAAATAATTATGCCATTATTTTTATAGCAAATGCCTTCAATATCCATTAGATTAGTATTGTTTTTTAATGCATTAGCCACATCAACAATAACTTTTTCTCCTTCGCCTCTAATAACAATATCAGCACCATTATTTAAATAATTTTCAGGATGGAAAGTTGGGCCAAAACCACCACAAACAATTGTCACATTAGGATTACCATTTTTTAATCTAGTTATTAAATTAATGGTTGGAAGCGTATTATCAAGATATGATGAAATCCCTATAAATAATGGGTCCTTGATTTTCATAATTTCATGGTAAACTGTATCAACAGTTAATTCATTTAACCAACCATCTATAATGGTAACTTGATAATTAGCGTGTTCCAAGGAACTTTTCAAATACTCGAGACCGAGATGTTCTTCAAAGGCGCGATACTTCTTAGGAAATAAAGCTACTAAGACAATTTTTTCTCGCATTTTCCGACCACCTTTAACTTTTATGCTATCTTTTATAAAAAAAGGAACAACAAAGATGGGCAATAGAGATATTGCTGTTGTTCCTAATATTTTAATGGCATAAATTATTATTCATATAATCACAACCTCATATTTTTTCCCTAAAGGCGATTTTATTATAACCTTTTTTTGCCAAATGTCAATATAATTGATTAAAAAGAAGAGTAAAACTCTTCTTTTACTTATATTAGGGAGGTATTTTAACCAGAATTATTTTCTTTAATATTAAATTTCTGTTTTAAAGTTAGCTTTAGAACATCATCTGGATGCAAAATGGAGTTTGGTGCAATACTTTGGTTATCTACGTAACCGTAACCTTCAAATTCATATTTGAGATTAATCATATTGCACAAACTAATAATTTCTGTTCGCGACCATCCACTAACATTAGGTATTGTAATTTGTGAATCATTGGTAAGTAAAAATACTTTATCATATGTTAAAATTTCACTGTTTTGATTAGGATACTGTTTAACAATCCGATTACCATTTCCTAAAATAACAGGTTCAATTTTTTTATCTAATAAACTTTCTTTTACTTCTT
>JAAYMD010000061.1 GCA_012521575.1 Mollicutes bacterium | reverse complement strand
TTTTAGATACTTTTGGTATTAAAAGTTTAGATGAACTTCCCCCATTAAAATTGATTGATGATGAGGAAATTGATGAAAATGATTTATTTAAATCAAAATATGTGGAAAATGAATAAAAATAAAATTTAAGTAATACAAATTTTAAATTTTATGGTATAATTTGTAATAGTTGCTCGTATGGCGGAATTGGTAGACGCGGTAGACTCAAAATCTACTTTCTGTTAAAGAAGTCACGGTTCGAGTCCGTGTACGAGCACCAATAATGTTAATAATCTCCTTTTTTTGGGGCTTTTGTTTTATATAAATTATAAAAAGGAAAAAATACTTATTATTGATGTTAATTGTGCTATAATTAAATTGTAAGAAATAATAAAAATATTTTTCGAAAAAAAGCAAAAAACTGTTAATCATAAATATTGGCAGTTTTTTTTGAGTGAGGAAGAAGATAGGAATTAGCAAGAAAAATTTTTATAATTTTAAATCATATGCTTAAATATTTTAACTATTTTTTCTGTCAAAAAATGCATAACACAATACATAATTGTTGAAAAATGTCGAAATTATGTTACAATTATATCAAAGATATGTGTGCTTCGAAATAATTTTATGTATGGAGGAAAATATGAAGAAATACATTTGTAGAATTTTGTTGATGGTTTTCTTGTCGCTTTTGAGTTTTTCATATATCCGCGTTGAAACTATGGTCATAGATACTAACATAGGTAGTGGATCTGGTTCAGGATATACTCAATGTTGATCTGGTTCAGTTCTTTGTTACAGTAGTATACCTTCTCAATCCTTAGGGGTGCGTATTCAGGCTATTAGAGTATCAATAGTTGATCAAAATGGCAATCGTTGGCCAGGAACAAAAAGTTTAGACTATTTTAAATATGATGAAGAAACAAGTAAAAAAGTTTTTGAATATTTAAAACAGCGCGCACCTGTTAATTTTTATGAACAATTGTATACTAAAAATGAAATATTACAGAATTTAAATACAAATTTAACACGCTCTACTGTCCCTGATTATACACAGCGTAAAGAAATTGTTCTATTAACAGAAAATGCATTTAAAACTTTTCATGGTCCCAAATCTGTTCCTGGTGCGTTAAGAAAGTATTTTTTAGAAGAAATTACTGAAGAATATTTTATAGAAATGTATTTAGAAAAATTGGGATTTAATTATGAAGAAGAAGTAAAAAAGCTAGCAAACGATCCAGATTATTTCAAAAATATATATTTATTGGTTGAACCGATTGCTTATTTTAGAATAAGCAGTTATCGCGGGGGAAATTTAGATTTTCGAATTAAATATGTTGGAACAATTACTGAAGTTGCGCACATGATGACAAAAGATAAGGATGTTGGTTATACCGGGTCAGATAATTTTTTTGGATTAGTTCATCCTACTCAAACTTATAGAGGTTACAACTTCGGTAGAACACCAATGGGGGATGGTTATCCATTAGCGATTTATGTGGATGTTAATTCTAGTATGACAGTTGCTGGATTA
>JAAYMD010000005.1 GCA_012521575.1 Mollicutes bacterium | reverse complement strand
TTAATTAGCCGAGTATAAATTTTTTAAAAAAGTGTAACTTATGATTGATTTATCTAGATATAATCGAGTTTTATAAATTTTACTTTATTGTTTTTTTTAGATATAATTATTCAAGAGATATTTTTTAATAAGTGGTAAAATTTAAGTATTTAATAATGAAAGGAAGTGAATTTTTTGAGTAAATATATAGTGGTATTTGTTATATTTAGTTTTCTTGGTTGGGTTTGGGAAATATTATGGTGTTCATTTCTTGCACGCAAATGGACTAATCGTGGATTTTTATATGGCCCTGTTTGTCCAATTTATGGATTTGGAGGATTATTTGGCTTTATTTTATATGATTTAATGCAAATGGGGATAGTTTCTAATCTTTCGTGGTGGATGATTTTTATTCTTGGTTTTATTGTAAGTATAGTTTTAGAGTATCCAACATCTTGGATTTTAGAAAAATTATTTAAAGCTCGTTGGTGGGATTATAGTGATGTTCCACTAAATATTCACGGAAGGGTAAGTGTTCCTACATCCGTTGCTTTTGGTTTAGCTGCGATACCAATTATGAAATTTTTAATTCCTTTTGTAGATAAAAGTATTGGAATATTATCTGATTCTTTTTTAGATATTTTAGCATATTTATTTGTTGCTATTATATCAATGGATTTGACTTTAACAGTATCGTCATTAGTTGATTTTCGAAAATATGTTGAATCTATAGGGGAAGAAGTACAAAATCAATTAATGGATATAATTAATCGAATTACTACTTATAAAAATCGTTTTTATCGTAACACGCTTCAAAGAATTGTTGCGTTTAAATTTTCAGGACGAAAAAACAAAATTGCTAAACAACTTAGGGAAGAGAGTTTTAAAAAATTAATCAAAGATTATTTAGAACATGATGTTGTAAAAGAAATGAATAATCATATTCATCATGGGACAACAACTACATTAGAACATTGTGAAAATGTCGCGTGGATTAGTTATATAATTAATAAAAAATTAAGATTAAATGCAGATGAAAAAGCATTAATAGAAGCAGCTATGCTTCATGATATGTTTTTGTATGATTGGCATATTTCAGATCCTACGAGAAAACTTCATGGTTTTCATCACGCTAAAGTTGCTTGTGATAATGCAAAAAAATATTTTAAAATATCGAAAAAGGAACAAGAGATTATCGAAAGCCATATGTGGCCACTAAATATTACTAAAATTCCCAAAAGTAAAGAAGCTTGGATTTTGTGCATGGCTGATAAATATTGTGCTTTTATTGAAACTCTTCGATTAAATAAATTCTTTGGATTAAGACGTTAAAAAATTATTTTAAATAGTGGAAGAAATGGGAAATTTATCTAAGTTACCAAATATTGGAGTTGAATTAGAAAAACAACTTTTGAATGTTGGTATTACTACAGAAGAAGAATTAAGAAAGATTGGTAGTCGTGAAGCATGGCTACGTATTTTAGAACGTGATTTCTCTGCTTGTCTAATGCGTTTATGTGCGCTAGAAGGTGCGATTCAGGGAGTAAGATGGCATTATTTAGACAATGAAATCAAAGAATCACTTAAAGAATTTTATAATAAACATAAAAAGCAATAAAGAAGATATATGTAGGAGGTAAAAATGGCAACATTTGAAGATTTCTTGAAGTTAGACATTAGAGTTGGACAAATTATTAAGGTTGAAGATTTTGTAAAGGCTAAGCGACCAGCCTATAAATTATGGATTGATTTTGGTGATGAAATAGGCATAAAAAAATCAAGTGCCCAAATTACCACATGTTATACTAAGGAAGAACTAGTTGGTAAGCAAATAATAGGAGTGGTAAATTTTCCACCTAAACAAGTTGCCGATTTTATGTCAGAAGTATTAGTTTTAGGAGTTTATTCAACTCAAGGTGTAATTTTACTTGAACCAGAAAGAACAGTTAAAAATGGCGATAAAATAGGGTAATGAGGAATGATTATGAAAAATAAAAGATTTAAAAAAATATACATTGAAATTACCAATATTTGTAATTTATCATGTCCATTTTGTGCATCAGATAATCGTCAAAAGGAACATATGACATTAGATAATTTTGATTATATTTTAAATCAAATTAAAGAATATACTGATTATATTTATTTACATGTTAAAGGAGAACCATTACTTCATCCTCAAATCAATAAGTTCATTGATTTGGCCAACCAAAAAGGCTTTTTGGTGAATATAACAACTAATGGAACATTGTTTGATAGATTAAAAACCAAAAATATAAGACAAATAAATTACTCAATGCAAAGTACTAATGATGTTGAAGAAATAAGAAAAAACATTCAAAAAATGCGAAAGTTTATAACAGAAACAAATATTTATTTATCGTTAAGACTGTGGAGTGAACAAGCTAAAAACAATATAAAACTAAAACAAATGCTATTAGAAGAATTTGAAATCCTAAATAGTCTTGAAGACATTGTTGATAAGAAGAAATTAGATAGTAATATCTTTTTATCAATTGAAGATGAATTTGAGTGGCCAAGCCTAGATAGTAATGATGAAAATGAAAAAGGGTATTGCTATGGTTTAAAAGACCAACTTGCTATTTTAGTTGATGGAACAATTGTTCCATGTTGTTTAGATCACAATGGTGTTATTAATCTTGGAAATATTTTTAAGGATAAATTATCTGATATTTTAAATTCCAATCGAGCTAAGCAAATATTAGAAGGTTTTAGAAATCGAAAAGTTTCCGAAGAATTATGCAAAAAATGCCATTTTAAAAACAAATTTTAATATAGAAAAGAATGTTTGATATGAGTTTTATTGATGTTTTTTTTATTGCCCTTGCTGTTTCTATGGATGCTTTTTCCGTAGCTATTTGTAAAGGATTATCTACTTCTAAAATAAATTATAAGCATGCTTTGATAACTGGTTTATTTTTTGGTTTATTTCAAGCTTTGATGCCATTTATAGGATATGTGTTAGGAACTCAATTTAAGGACTATATAACAGTTTTAATTCCCTTTGTCGCCCTTATTTTATTAAGCATAATTGGAATTAAAATGATTAAGGAATCATTTAATGAATGCGAACAAATTGATAATCGTTTCGATTTAAAAACAATGCTTATGTTATCTGTTGCAACAAGTATAGATGCATTAGCTGTTGGTATAACTTTTGCTTGCTTGCAAGTACAAATTGTAAGAGCTATTAATTTAATTGGAATAACCACTTTTACTTTTTCATTTATAGGTGTTTTAATTGGTAATGTCTTAGGTGCTAAATTTAAAAACAAAGCCGAATTATTTGGTGGTATTGTTTTAATTCTCATTGGTTTAAAAATATTTATTGAGAATGTTGGTATTTTTAATTAGAATATAGTCTCTTTAGAAAGTGTGATTGTATGGATGTATATTTGGTATTTTCTAAAACAGGAACATGGTTATCTACGTTACTTAGGTCTTTACTTAAGGAAAAATATATTCATGTTTCTGTTGCTTTTAATGACAAATTTGACTGTATGTATTCTTTTGGCCGCGTTAATCCCAATAATCCATTTTCAGGAGGATTTGTTATTGAAAATTTCCGAACAGGAGTATATAAAAAGTTTAAAAAGGCAGAATGTATCATCTACAAAATTCAAGTAACTAAAGAATAATATGAGCAATTATTGAAAGAATTAGAAAAATATCATCAACGAAAAGAAGAATTGAAATATAATTTTCTAGGACTTATTGTAGCATTTTTTCATTTTCGCTGGGTAAGACAAAATCATTATTTTTGTATCCAATTGCGGAATTTTTTCAATATAATTTTGAACTAAAAAAAAAGAGATGAGATTTTTTAACGATGTCTTAAATTTGCACTATCGCAACAAAAATTAAGAAATAATTTATGTTGTTTTTCCAAATAAAAATTGCGCCTTTAATTAAAGTTAAACCTACTGATAAAATTATCAAAATCAATGTTACTTTTGTTGAACATATCACTAATATAATTTATCCTGATGAAAAAGAAGTTTTAAGCCAAATTGTAATTGTAAGAATGCAGTGAAAAGATGAATTTTTAACATTAGTGTTATTAAAAATTTTCATATATATTAAATTTGTATAAGAAAATAAACAAAAATATTTGTATTTACATATAATTATGATATAATATTTATGGCTTTTTCAAATACCTATTTAAAAATACACACGGCATTGATTTAAACGCCTCGTGCCAAATTCGTTGTAATTTGGTGGTGTTTAAAGTTGAGATGTCGGAGGATACTAACAAAAGGAGGAATTAAATTAAATGGCTGTAGTGTCAACAAGTTATTTATTAGAAGCAGGGGTTCATTTTGGACATCAAACAAGAAGATGGAACCCAAAAATGAAAGAGTATATTTATACTTCAAGAGATGGTATCTACATAATTGATTTACAAAAAACTGCACAAAAAATTGAAGAAGCGTATAATGCTTTATACAGAATTGCTGCAAATGGTGGTAAAGTGCTATTTGTAGGGACAAGAAAACAAGTAAGTGATGTAATTCGTGAAGAAGGGCTTCGCTCAAATTCATTTTACGTTAACAAAAGATGGTTGGGAGGAACTCTAACTAACTTTAGAACCATCCGTAAACGTATTAACCGTTTAGAAGAAATTGAAAGAATGGAAAAGGATGGTACATTTGAAGTTCTTCCAAAAAAAGAAGTTGTAAAATTACAAAAAGAATACAATAAATTAAATGAATTATTATGTGGTATTCGTAATATGCATAAGTTACCAGCTGCCATGTTTGTTGTTGATCCATTGAAAGAAGAAATTGCGGTTCGCGAAGCAAGAAAATTAGGAATTCCAGTATTTGGAATTGTTGATACCAATTGTGATCCAGACATGGTTGATTACCCAATTCCTGGTAATGATGATGCAATTAGATCAGTTAAACTAATTACGGCAATTATGGCAAACGCAATTAATGCTGCAACAGGTGGAAAATTAGTGGATTTTACACATGGTGGTTTAAAAGAAGATGATAATAAAAATATCATGGAAAAAGC
Organism: Mollicutes bacterium; assembly: GCA_012521575.1. Taxonomy (GTDB): domain Bacteria; phylum Bacillota_I; class Bacilli_A; order RF39; family UBA660; genus DUPI01. Next base: position 1,292 of record JAAYMD010000005.1, on the reverse strand, counting down.
TTTAGAAACTGTTAAACGTAAAGATGATAATTCTAAAAAATCAGGTGGGCGTAAGCGTAGTAATAAAGCAAGTAAAAAACGTGCAGAGAAAAAAGAACAACCCAAAAAAGAAACAGAAGATACCACCTCAAAAACTAAAGAAGTAAAGGAAACTACAAAAAAGGCAAATGAAGTAGAGAAAACAACTGTTAAAAAGGAAAAGAAAGTAGAAGAAAAAACAACTAAAAAAGAAGAAAAAGCCGAAACAGATTTATCAAAATTAACAGTTGTAGAACTACGTGAAATGGCCAAAAAAAGAAGTATTAAAGGTTATTCAACAATGAAAAAAGCTGAATTAATTGAAGCTTTAAAATAAATTCATGCATATTAATAACAAGGAGGAAATCAAATGATAAGTGCTAGTTTAGTAAAAGAATTACGTGAAAAAACGGGAGCTGGAATACTTGAATGCAAGAAAGCTTTAGAAGAAACTAATGGTAATATTGAAGAAGCCATAAATTGGTTAAGAGAAAAAGGAGTTTCACAAGCTGCAAAAAAAGCTAGTCGTATTGCTGCTGAAGGCTTAGCGCTTACCCATGTTGAAGGAAATAAAGCTGTAATTATTGAAGTTAATTCTGAAACAGATTTCGTTGCTAAAAATGAAGAGTTTCAAAAATTAGTTGATACGTTATTAAAAACACTTATTAAAAGTGATGTTAAAACAATGGAAGAAGCTATGACTTTAGATACTGGAGAAGGAACAATTGAAGAATTAATAGTTGCCAAGACAGCAAAAATTGGTGAAAAAATCAGTTTTCGCCGTTTTGAAATTGTAACGAAAGAAGACAATCAAGTATTTGGTGACTATGTTCACATGGGTGGAAAAATTGCAGTTTTAACCATCTTAGAAAATACAACTAAAGAAGTATCTCATGATGTTGCAATGCATGCAGCAGCCATGAGACCAAGTTATGTTACAAGAAACGATATCCCTGAAGAAGTCGTTGAACAAGAAAGAAAAATATTAAAAGAACAAGCACTTAATGAAGGTAAACCAGAAGAAATTGCAGTTAAGATGGTTGAAGGACGTATTCAAAAATTTTATAAAGAAGTATGCTTAGAAGAACAACCTTTTGTCAAAGAACAAGACATTAGTGTTGGAGAATATGTAAAAAATAATGGTGGAAAAATTGTTTCAATGATTCGTTATGAAGTTGGGGAAGGATTAGAAAAAAGAAACGATGATTTTGCTGAAGAAGTAGCAAAGCAACTAAATAATTAAAACTGATGAAAAAAACATCAGTTTTTTTATT
>JAAYMD010000060.1 GCA_012521575.1 Mollicutes bacterium | reverse complement strand
TATGCGTATCCACTTCTGCCTCGCTCCAACCATATTTACTTTTATATCTCATATTGAATGCTGCATCAAATTGATCCCCTATTTTCATACTTCTTAATGAACTTACATTTGGTTTTATACTTATATTATCTTCACTTCCACTTGGCTCAAATTTTGCTATCCAAAAACCTTCAATTTCCTCATTTCCAAAAGTAAAGGCTGGATGCTTAAAATAATACGTGCTGGTATCTTTGGTTCCCATTTGATAATCTTTTATTTCTATTTTAGTTTCATCCGTTGTTTCGTTTGTTTTTCCTCTTAAAAATTTAATATCTATATCTCCTGCACCGTCTGAACAATTCGAATGAAAACAACTTGTTATCTTATATGCATATCTTGGTATCCATACCCAGTATGATCCATCAGCTGTCTTGGCATTCGCCCATTTTTTATTTTGGTAATCATACCAATTTTGTTCATATGGATCATCATAATTTGATGCTTCTACCCAATCAGAACCATTCCAAATTATCGGTGTCATTCCACTGGCTAATTTTGGTGGATTCGCACCGCTTATATCAACAAGTTTTTGAACTTGACAATTTACCTGTGTCGTAAATTCATTAACTTCTATTTCATTGGAACTAAATTTCTTTATTGCACACCATTTATCGTTATATATAGCAAGTGCAACTCTGCCGTTTTCATCAATTTTTACAACTCCATTTTCAATTTGATCCCCTTCATATTCCAATTTTGCCCCTTCTACATTTGAACTTTGGACACCATCTTCAAAAGTAAAAATTGTTTCAAATTCCGGAACTCCGATCATCTCTAACCTTTTAAATTCATATTGTGCTGTTCTAACAATACTTCTTGCATGAGATATCATCGTATCCTTTTCTGCTTTCGCTATTATTTTTATAACTGCTGGAACAATTATTAAAGAAAGTAAGCCCATTATTGCAATTGCAGATAATAATTCAACAAGAGTAAAACCACTATATTTAATTTTCATTTTATAACCTCCATATTATTTTCTTTTAATTCATGGTATCAATAATTATTTCGTTTGTCAATATGGATTGTAATAATGATGTCAACAAAAAAAGACCTAATTTGGTCTGAATGGCTTTACTGAATTTTAATTTTTTGATTTTTGGTTTCAATATGCACTCTTTGAACTAGGGCAAGAGCGGCAATTAAAGATATAGTAAACGATCCCCCGTAGGAAAGAAATGGAAGTGGAACTCCTGTTAATGGGATTAGAGCAAATAAACCACCTAGATTAATAAAGATGTGAGTAAATATGTATATTCCTACCCCCAAACATATATACCTTCCTCTAATTGTATTTGCACGTTTAGCAAGCAACAAAATTCGATAAAGAATGAAAAGATAAATAGCAAATATTGGTGTTACTCTAATAAGTCCATATTCCTCAGCAATAATTGCAAATACTGAATCAGTGTGCGGTTCTGGAATATAAGAGTATTTTTGTTTACTTTTCCCAATTCCAACACCAAATAACCCACCATCATTAATAGCAATTATTCCATTACAAACTTGATACCCGTCATCTTCATAATTATGACACGGCTGACGAAAATTAGTAAAACGTCCTATTTGTTCTTCAGTAAAAATATTTCCGCGAACCATTATCATAACTCCTATAGATAGAACTCCAAATATAGTTAAAACACCAAAAGTTTCAAATTTTTCTCTAATTGAAACAGGACTAACAAGAAACATTGTCATAAATATGACTAACTGAATAAACATTGTTCCTAAATCTTTTTGAAAAAAAACAATAATTGGAATAATAAGTGATGCTAAAATAATTTTGACAATAATTTCAGTATGTTTAATATTAGGATTAACTAACTTTCGATAATACAAATCATATAATGAAGCAAGAACCACAATTACTAAAGGCTTTGCAAATTCACTTGGTTGAAAGGTTTGATTACCTATTGTCGACCAGTTTTTAGCGCCTCTTATTTCACTGGCTGATAACAAGGAAAGTGCCATATAAGCCGCTAAAATAATTATAGGAACAATACCGAATTTTTTATAAAAACTTGTAGGTATATTTATAATGAAGAAGGATAAAACACATCCTGCTATAATCATAATAAGATGGCGATAAAAATAATAATATAATTCAACATCTTTAGAAACTGCTTCTCGGCTTGATGCAGTTACAATATTAAGAAGACCAAAACCAAGCATTACTATCGTAAAAAAAAGTAGAGGTTTGTCCATATCATTTATTCGCATCTTTAAATTTTTTATAAGTGCACTCATATGATATCACCTTATATAATAATACCATATATTTTTAATAATTAATATTAAATTATCAAAAAAAAAACAAAACTTATTCGTCTTGTTTTGGAGTAGAATATGTTCCACATTTTAAGAAGTTCTCAATTTCGTAGTCGTCTCCTACTACTTCACGATTTTCATCTAATTCTAATTTAATTAAACTATATGATGTTAAATCACAATCTTTCTCTTTAAACATTGTAATATCATAACCAGCATTTTCTAAAGCTTCTAATGAAACTTCATGCATATCAAATCCTTTAATTTTTCCTTTTAATTGTTCCTCATAGTATTGTCCGGCTAATTTTGTCATCTCTTCTTCTAATTTTGAATAATTTGGTTTTAAACAACCAACTGTTAAAAATAAAACTACAAAGGCAACTGCTAAAAATTTAACTCCTTTCACCTTAACTTACCTCCTTCTTGGTACCATTATAACACACTTTTAAAAATTTTTAAATCATTTTAGAAAAAAATTGTTAACTATTGTGTCAAAATCATAAAAAAAAATAAAAATAGGTATTTTATATAAACATTTACACACATTTGTAATACACTATATTAGAAAGAATAAGGAGGTAATATTATGTATTACTACGGTGGTTACCCTAGTTTCAGCGGAAGTTGCGGATTTCCTTCATGCGGATGTAATTATGGAGGTTACGGAAATAGTGCCGCAATCATTCTTGTGTTATTTATATTATTAGTAATAGTAATTGGTTCAAAACTAGTCGTATCATAAGGGATTTAATACTTTCCCTTTTTTTATATTGTTTTTCTAAGGTTTTGTGATAAAATATATACACAGGAGGTAGTACCATGTTTAAAAAATTAAATATATTAGATGAAGCAGATAAGCGACTACAACAAAAAAGTAAAGAAGTAACTTTTCCCCTAACTAAAGAAGATAAAAAATTAATTCAACAAATAATTTCGGAATTAACATATAGTCAAATACCAGAAAAACAAGAAGAATATAATCTACGCCCAGGTATGGGATTAGCATTCCCACAACTTGGTATTCATAAAAGAATTATTGTTATTGTCCATGAAGTAGAAAAAGGAAAATTCAATAATTATGTTGTTGTCAATCCTAAAATCATCAGTCATTCGGTTGAAATGATAGCAGCTGAAGAAGGAGAAGGTTGTTTAAGTATTAATCGCGAAGTAGTCGGTCATGTCCCAAGATATGCTAGAGTTACAGTTACAGGGTTTGATGAAGACGGTAACGAAATTAAAATACGTGCCAGAGAAGAATTATCAATAGCTTTCCAACATGAAATAGATCATTTAGATGGAATTTTATTTTATGATAGAATAGATAAAGAAAAACCTCTGTTAAATGAAAATGAAATTAGATTTATATAAAAAAACAGTGATCTTACTGTTTTTTTTGTTATTTATTATTATCTTTAATTATAAAACTTTTTGCTACTTAAAAATTTTGCTAAATTTTCATAGCCTGTTTCATCCCAAAATTTCCATCTTTCATCGTCTTGAAAACATGCTAATGTTTTGGTTTCACCTTTAGGAATAAATATTTTATCATAACCCCAACCATGTTCTCCTTGTTTTTCTTTAGCAATTGTTCCTTCTGTTTTAGAAATAAAAATAACTGGTTCTTTTCCATGCTCTGTGTATGCCGAAACTTCAAGAAAATATGCCTCTCTATTTTCAATTCCTTCCATTAATTTAAGAATTCCATCTTCACCAATTGTATTTTCAACGTATTTTGTATATGCAGATGGAAAATTATTTAAGGCGGGAATAACTAAACCAGAATCATTTTTTAACGTTGATTCTCCAAGAAGATTAGATGCATATTTTGAGGAATATTTTGCTACTTCCTCAATACTATCTGCTTGGATTTCAGGGCAATCAATTTTTTTTGAGTCAACTGATATCCCTAATGGTTCAAGTATCTTCTTAGCTGTTAGAACTTTAAATTTGTTTCCAGTAATATAAACTACTTTTTTCATAAAACACCTCTACTATAATTATAACATAAATGCTTTTTTATCTTATAACCATAGTTACAGTTCATTTTTTTATAAAAAAACTTTTGAACTGTCCCAAAAATTATAGTTTCTTATTATAAAAAATATATACTTTTTCTTCCAAATATTTTTGATGAATTTAAATCTGTAAAATATGCATAAACTTATCTTAGGATAATTGAAATTCGAAACAATATAAATAATTACAATAATAGTTATATCGAAGATAATAACAATTTTATAAAAGTTTTAAAAAGAATTGCCTTTGGATATCGTTTTTTTATAAGATTTAAAGCTAGAATTATGAATTGCAAAGGCATATTTTACCTAAAATAAAAGAAGCATAAAATTTATGCTTCCATTCGGCTCTTTAACATGGGATTGTCTTTTCCCACACTATTTGACAAAGAAACATTTAATAATAGTTAAGATGCTAAAATATTTCTAAAAACATATCATGTTTTTAGATTCACTAACTAAACATTTAGCTATTTATCTTGCAATTTAACACTGACTAATTTACTTACTCCTGATTCTTGCATTGTAATACCATATAATGCATCAGCAAACTCCATTGTTTTTTTCTTATGAGTAATTAATATAAATTGTGTTTTTTCTTTTAACTTCAATAAATAATTACCAAAACTTTCAACATTAACTTCATCAAGCGCTGCTTCCACCTCATCTAAAATACAATATGGAACTGGACGAGATTTTAAAATGGCAAAAAGTAAACTAATAGCAGTTAATGTTTTTTCTCCTCCCGAAAGTAATGAAATACTTGTTAATTTTTTTCCTGGTGGTGATACGACTATATCTATTCCTGTTTCTAATAAATTATTAGGGTCTGTAAGCTTTAAATTTGCTTCACCACCTCTAAACAATTCTTTAAAAGTTTTGGAAAAGTTTTCCTGAATAATTTTAAATGTTTCTAAAAACTCTTTTTCCATTACTTGATCCATTTCTTGAATGATTTCTAATAAAGTATTTTCAGCATTAATTAAATCATTTTTTTGATTTATTAAAAAGTCGTGGCGCTCCTTCACTTTTTCATATTCTTCTGGTGCATTTAAATTAACAACTCCCATATCTTTTAAAATACGTCTAAGTTTACTAACCTTATTTCTAGCTTCATTTTCAGGTATTTCTAATTTATATTTACTAACTGCACTTTCATATGTCATACTATAAGTTTCGTTTAAAATATTCAGCAAATTATCTAATTTTACATCCATTCTGTTTACTTCTATTTCTAAAGCATTAAGCTCCTTACTTTTGTTTGCATATAAACTATTTTCTTGTTTTAATTGATGTTCTATCTCTTCAATTTTATCATTAATTGTTTCTCTGTTTTTTTGATAAATTGCTAGTGTATTAGTAATAGCATCTTTTTCTTTAACTACTTCATAATATTTTTGTAAAATTTCTTCTTCTTCTTTACTTAATGAATTATCAATAATGTTATTAGTTCCCTTAATTTGATTATTAATAGAAGCTAATTTTTGCTCATAATCTTTTGCTGTTAATTTTAAATTATTAATAATCGTTTCAAGACTAATTTTATCTTTGTTAATTAAATACATTTTATCTTCCAAAGATTTTAAAATATAATCATTATTATTTATTTTATTTTCAATATCTTTAATTTCATTAACTGTATTGTTAAATTCTTTAATTTTATGCTCTAATTCATATTTATCTGTAATTATATTTCTAGCTTTTTCTTTATTCCCTCCCGTAATTGAACCGCCAATATTTAAAAGTTCTCCTTCTAATGTTACCACATAATAACTATAATTTACTTTTCTACTAATAATATTAGCAACATCAATATTTTTTGCCACTATGACATTTCCAAGTTTATTATATATAATATTTTGATATTTACTATCATAATTAACAAGTTTGGCGGCAACATCAATAAAACCATCAATACTTCTCAACTCGTTTAAAATTGCTTCATCAATGTATCTTGGTTTTATTATATTTAGAGGTAAAAAGGTTGCACGCCCAAGTTTGTTTTGTTTTAAAAATTCAATTGCTTCTTTAGCACAAACTTCATTATCTGTAATAATATTTGACATAGCGGCACCTAGTGCCGTAGTTATAGCAATTGAATATTCTTCAGGAACTTCAATTAAATTTCCTAAAGCATTGTGAATTCCTCTTAATTTAGGATTATTTAAAATATTTACTACCGAGGTTGGAAGTGTACTATTGTTATCAATGCTATCTTTTAAATATTCAATACGATTTTGAATAAATTGTTTTTCACGCAGTTTATTTGCTAGTTTAATTTCTAATTCTCTTTTATTATTTTTATTGTTGTTAATTTCAATTTCTAACTTATTATAACTTTCTATAATATTTTCTAATTCTACTTCTTTTAAATTCATTTCATTTTCTATTTTGGCAATATTATTTTTTAACTTTAATTCTTCTTCTTTTAAATTAACTAAATTTTCATGTAATTTTATATCACTTACTTCATATTTTTTTCTTTCCAAAATAATTTGTTTTTGACTGTTAATTTGTTCTACTTGTGTTGTTAAATCTAATAACTTTTTTTGTAAATTAGCAATTTCATTATCTATTTTTTGTAATTCTTTTTTCTCTTCTTCAATAATTGCCTCATTTTTATTACTTCCTGATGAAAGACTTAACATTTCATTATTAAGTTCATCTATTCTTTTTTTACTTTGTTGGTATTTATAATTAATGTTGGTGATATCTGAAGTAATTAGCGCAACTTCGATGTTTTGTAGTTCTTCTTTATATTTCATATATTCAAGCGCTTTATCTCTTTGATCTTTAAGTGGTTCTACTTGCATCTCAACTTCACGAATTATATCATTGACGCGTTCCATATTATTGTGAGTTCTTTCTAACTTTCTTAACGCATCTTCTTTTCGTTTTTTATATTTTAAAACTCCTGCTGCTTCTTCAAAAAAAATTCGTCTATCACTTGGCTTGCTAGAGATAATTTCTTCTATTTTACCTTGTGAAATAATATTAAAACTTTCTTTCGAAACACCTGTATCAAGTAATATATTAACAACATCTTTAAGGCGACAGCGCTCACCATTAATGTAATATTCATTAGTTCCATCACGATACATTTTTCTTTTAATTGAAACTTCATTAAAATCAAGTGGAATGTGCTTATCACTATTATCAAAGACTAAAGTAACATTTGCAACATTCATTGGATTTCTTGATTTACTACCTGAAAAAATGACATCCGTCATTGAAACGTCGCCACGAAGTGATTTAATAGATTGCTCACCAAGTACCCAGCGAACCGCATCAACTATATTACTTTTTCCACTTCCATTTGGTCCAACAATACCAGTAATGCCATTTGTAAGTTCAATATTTATTCTATCAGCAAAGGATTTAAAACCTTGAATTTTAATTTCTTTTAAATACATATAACTCACCTACAAACTAGTTTTATTATACTATAAATTGCTTGTTTATACAACAAAATAAAGGGTTTTTAAACATCTCACTTATTCTTAATATAAAAATAAGTAACTAATCCAAATAAAATTGTTAATAGGATGCTTCCAAAGTTTAAATTTTCATTTTCCGTTTTATATTCTTCTTCTGACCATATATTTAATTTTTGTGCTTTAGCAACGTTTTGATAATCTAACAAAAGTGGTGTATGTAAATAATCACCATATAAATAGGTCACCTCAGCAAGGCCATTTTTAACAAGCTCTGCTTGTAATAATATTCCATCAATCCATATCCATGCTAATAACCGATCATATTTGTCATATTTATCACTATTTTTATCAAATTCTAAAACTATTTCCTTCGCTTTTTTTAGTTTGTTACAAGTAAACTCACTTGCTTCTTTACCATAAGGTTCTTTTTCTTTAGTATATTCTGGAGTGTCAATTGCTAAAAATCTAGTGTTCTCTACACCTTTATCCGTTATAAATTTGGCTGTATCTCCATCAATACATGAATCTAATAAAACTGTCATCTTAGTGTTTGCAAATACATTAGGAATTATTATCAAAAATGAAAATAAAATCAACACATAATATTTTATTTTTTTCATGAGAAATACTCCTTTATCTTGTTAATACATCATCTATTTTATCTAATAAATTAATTAAGCTGTCATATATAAAATAAATACTATCAAAAAGTATATTACTAGAAGCTTTTCTTACATCAATATCCAAATAATTATCTTTTTTTAACTTAATATCAACATTATATCTTTGATACATATGCTTTACTTTTTCGTTGCTATTAAATACATATATCTTGTTCTTACATAAATAAATTGAATCTTTAATAAAGTATTTTAAATATTCCTTAACTTCTGTAACATTTACTAAAATATAATCAAATTTTTTCTTCTTATATTTACTTCTTAATTTTTTTATATTAATCGTTTTTCCAAAACTTCCCTCACCTGTATTTTTATCTTCTGAATTTAAAAAATCACAATATATAATTTTATCATTATTTTGAATCACTTCTTCAAATTCAATATAATCAAAACCTATAACTAAAATTTCGCCCTCCAGCTTTTTTAAAATGTTTTTTATTTTTTGATTCATAATACCACCAATTAAATTATACCATAAATAGGCATAAAAAAACCCAAAAGATAGGCAGTCTACAAAACGATAAAAAACCCGCTCTTCCCAGGTGGGCATCACATGATAAGCCTTAGGATCCTTATTTAAAATAAGTTTTCAACACAGCTTATCAATTAGATTCCCAATCGTTTTGTTAGTCGGTTTATTTCTATGTGACCTTATCCCATATCTTCTAGGCAATTTAATTATATCACATTTTTATCTTTTTTTAAATGATAATTATCTAAAAAGGTATATTGTTTACCATTTAACTTATAACCAAGTAAGGCATTTAAATTTACATTTATACTAGATGAAAAAATATTTTTAACAATATCGGGATTTATTTTTTCTAACTCTTTAATTAAATTTTTAATTTCCGCCCGTTTAGTTGCATTACCACCTTTTGTAACCATACACCCACAACGCATAAATGATAATTTATTATATTTACTCCAACTAATGATATCTTTTTCTCTAACTAAATATAGTGGACGAATCAATTCCATATTTTTAAAATTTTTACTTACTAATTTGGGCATCATTGTTTGATGACTACCATTATAAAAAATATTTAATAAAATTGTTTCGATTACATCATCATAATGGTGGCCAAGCGCGATTTTATTGCAACCAAGTTTTTGGGCAATGCTATATAAATGTCCTCTTCTTAATCTTGCACATAAATAACACGGTTCATCTTTGCCTTTTTGTTCAACAATCTTAAAAATATTTGTATCAAACACTTTAATTGGTATATTTAATATTTTGGCGTTTTCTTGAATTTGTTTTAAATTTTCTTCATCATATCCTGGATTCATAACTATAAATTCTATTTCAAACTTCATTTGCCCGTGTTTTTTTAATTCTTGAAAACATTTTGCAAGAAGGATTGAATCTTTACCACCACTAATGCACACAGCGATTTTATCATTTTCACTTATTAATTCATATTCTTTTATTGCTTTAACAAATCTACTCCATATTTTCTTACGATATTTCTTAATAATACTTTTTTCAATTTCTTTTATTCTATCCATTTTATCACCAAATGTAGTATATCTTAAAACAATGAAATTTTCAATTACAAATGATCAACGTTAATTAAACTCAATATTAATTTTTTTATCTTTATCGATATGTAATTGGCGATACCTTACACCACAAGTATCAAATAATCGTTTGGAAGCTTTAAATTCATCAACATCAGCATATTTATCGGATAAATATATTACTTCTTTAATTCCTGTTTGAATAATTATTTTAGCACATTCATTACACGGAAATAAATCTACATATATTTTGGCACCTTCCATATCTTTTTTGTTTCCCCGAAAATTTAAAACAGCATTCATTTCCGCATGACAAACATATAAATATTTTGTTTCTAGCGGTTCTCCTTCACGATCCCATGGAAAAATATCATCATCAAAACCGTTGGGTGCTCCATTATAACCAATTGATAAAATACGATTATCATGACCTACTATACAAGCTCCAACTTGTGTTGATGGATCTTTACTTCGCATTGCTGATAATTTAGCAACGCCCATAAAATACTCATCCCATGATAAATAATCTTGCCTTTTTTTTACCTTCATTATTTCACTCCCATTCTGCTTACAATTATAACATAACTTCAAAATAGAAAAAAGGTCAAAATGACCTAATTTGTAGGAGTGATTGACATATCGAAGTTGCGCAGTTCATAAATGTTTAACCCATCTTGATTATTACTATCTTTGCTAGAAGTTATAATTATGCTTTTTAAACTTGATTTTTTTGGTTTGAAAT
>JAAYMD010000059.1 GCA_012521575.1 Mollicutes bacterium | reverse complement strand
TAAATAATCAAAAATGTATTATAAGCTGGGACAAATGTTGGCAATATAACAACTTGAGTAACATTTAATTTTTAGGCTTAAAAATCAAAGCAAAAACAAATGATAAAAAAATAGTTGATACAATACCGGCAGATGTTAAATCAAACATCCCAAGTAAAAGTCCCATGGCACCTAAATCACTTGCTTTAGCTAAAGCTCCGTGAATCAACAAATGACCAAAACTAGTAATGGGTACAAGTGCTCCTCCACCAACCCATAAAATTATTTTGTCATAAAAATTAAATATATCTAATAAAGCTCCCACTACAACAAAAATAGTTGTTACATGACCAGGTGTTAATTTCGTATTATCTAAAATAATTTGACCAAGCAAACAAATCATCCCACAAAAAAGAAACGATAAAAAATAAGACATTACGTCACCTCCAGGCTAATAGCATGAGCAATTGCAGGAATTCCTAGTTTTTGTAAAGCCATTGTTTGGGATAACAACGCTCCGGTTGCTACTAATAACACTCTCTTAAGTTTTTTCTTCTTCATTAAATTAAAAATATGTCCATAAGTAACAAGGGTGGAACATACAGCACCACTTCCACCGGCATTAACTGGTTGCTTTTCTAAATCATAAAGTAGCATTCCCGCATCTTGATGATTTTTAAGTTCTATTCCATACTTTATTTTCATATAATCAATTAATATTTTTGAACCATATTTACTTAAATCACCAGTTATAATTAAATCATAATAATCTGGTGTTCTTTTCATATCGTCTAAATGTTTTTTGATAGTATCTCCTGCAGCTGGCGCCATAATCGCTCCCATATGATATGGATTGGTAATTCCTATATCAATTACCGTTCCCACAGTTCCACTTTCAATTCTTATTCCTTTCTTATGACTAGTTAAATAAGCACTTGTCCCACCTGTAGCAGTAAAAGTTGCCGTTTTAGGTTTAGGTCCCCCATATTCCATCGGATATCTAAATTGTTTTTCTGCCGCACTATTGTGTGATGAAACACTACAAATACAATTTTTGATTTGACCAGCTTCTATCATATTTGCTCCAACAATCAATGCCTCAACACTAGTTGCACACGCACTATAAAGACCAAGCAAAGGAATACCTATAGTAGATGCAGCATAATTAGTTGCCACAATTTGATTTAATAAATCTCCTGATAAATGTAAATCAATATCTTTTTTCTTTTTATTAATCTTGTTAAGTAATTTTTCAACACTTTCTTTAATTAATTTAGATTCTGCTTGTTCCCAAGTTTTTTGACCAAAATACAAATCATCATAAACTTTATCAAAAGTATTACCAAGTGGTCCGTTTTTTTCATAAGGGCCGGCAATTAAACTTACTTCATTAATATATACATTATTATAAACAAAAGTCATTATCTACACCTCAAACATTAAAAAACGAATTAATCCCACTGCATATGCGCTTACAACGCCAAAAATAATAACAGAACCGGCCAATTTAAACATATTTGCTCCAATTCCCGTTATTAATCCTTCTTTTCGATACTCCATGGAAGCACTTGTCATAGCATGAGCAAAACCGGTAATTGGAATAATTAAACCTGCTTTGGCAACACTTACCCATTTATCAAAAAAACCTAGGGCTGTAAATAAACAACCTATAAAAACAAATGTCATTATCATTAAAACAGAAGACTCAGAAGTTGGTATATCAAAAATGAAAGAATAGAAATTCAATAAAATTTCGGCTAAAACTCCCATTAAACCACCAATGGTAAAAGCGATAATTCCATTATAAAAACGGTTTTCTTTAGGTG
>JAAYMD010000058.1 GCA_012521575.1 Mollicutes bacterium | reverse complement strand
GCCATAACCTTTGTGTGAGGAGGAGAATCAAAATAAATACATTCTAAATCTATTCCTCTTTTTAAAGCCAGATAACCCGCAACAGGACTATCAATACCTCCACTTAACATTAAAAGCCCTTTGCCCTGAATACCAACAGGATATCCACCTGCTCCTGCAATTTCGTTTAAATAAATAAATGTACCTTCAGGTCTAATTTCAATATTAATTTTAATATCTGGATTATGAACATCTACTTTTAAATGTGTATTTTTTAACACCAATCCACCAATAATATTATTGAAATCCATACTTTTAACTTCAAAATTTTTATCTGCTCTTTTTGTAATAACTTTAAAAGTTTTAAATTTTGCAGATTCTTCTTTTAAAATTTCTAAAACTTTATTTTTGATTTCATCTATATTATTATTCACTTTATAACTTATTACTATACTTTGTATTCCAAAAACTTTTTGTAACTTTAAAACAATTTCATCAATATCTTCTTTTTTACTACTTATATACATTCTGGAACGCTCTTTAATTATTGTAACATCATAATCTTTTAGAAGTTTTTTCACATTATTTTTTAATAAATTTATAAAAACATGACGATTACCCTTTTTGGTTGTAAGTTCCCCATATTTTATTAAAATTATTTTTTCCATAACATGGACCTCCTCTTTTTACGGTTTAATCGTAACAAAATTAATTATATAAGTCAATAAAAAAGAGTAAGCAAATTACTCTCTTCCATACAAATTAATTAATTTATCATAGATGCCGGGCTCAATTTTATTTAAAGCGTTTATTGATAATTCTAAAGATTTATGATATTCACCTTTAAAAAATAGAATTTCTGAATACAATAAATTTTTATCTAATTCAGGAATACTACTTCGATATCTATTACCATAAACAATCGCCATTTCAGCAAACATCGCTGTTTTTAGTAATTCTTTAGTAGTACTAAAAAGTTTTAAAACTAGATCTCGAGCTGTATCAACTCTAGTGTTTAAAACACTAATAGTAATTGGTTTTTTCTCAAGTTCAACAACAATCTCACGAATTGCTGCATTTGCTTCGTTCAGTTCAACATAATAACTTTTAGGTATAACCGGTAAGTTATAATCTCGAAGTTTACTTTTAGAATCTTTTAAAATTAACCTAATTTCATCTAATTGTTGACGTGCCCGAATTTCGTCTTCTTTCATACTACCAATTGCATCTAACGAATTTTCTAATTTTTCCTCAATTTTTGCTAACTTTACAGATAAAGCTTCTATTTCTTTAACCAGCTTAGAAAAAGCAAAAGCATTATTAGACGTATGAGAAACTAAAATTTCATAGTCTTTATTTAATTGATTTAATTCATCTTTTACATTTTTCAAAAGTTCAATATCATTATTAGATAAATTATACATTTGTTTAATATCTTCCAATTGCACAAAAATATCATTTACTAGTTGATTAGTTTTATCCAATTTATTTTTAAACGTTTCTTTTGTTTCTTCATAAATTGTCCGACTAATTTTCTCTTTTTCAAAATCATTAAACAATGAATCAAAATACTCTATTAAAACTTTCAATTCAAATAAACTATCTTCTAAGTTTAAAACTTTTAAACGTCCCATTATATCTTCAATTTTCTTATTAGCTTCTTCAATATTATATTCAACATTT
Organism: Mollicutes bacterium; assembly: GCA_012521575.1. Lineage (GTDB taxonomy): Bacteria > Bacillota_I > Bacilli_A > RF39 > UBA660 > DUPI01. Next base: position 28,874 of record JAAYMD010000058.1, on the reverse strand, counting down.
AAATAACCCAAAGGATAACCAGCATTTATCATGGCATCATAAGTTTTTTCCACTTCTTGAATCTTTTTTGGTAAAATAGTTTGAGCAGTCATAACAATAATTGGCGTTTCTTCAACTACAACTTCCATATGCTTAATCATTTCATCAATAGCTTTAATAATTTTTGTTACTTCCGTATATACATTATTTTCCATCGCTTCCTCAAATAATTCAAAACGATTAGCAATATTTTCAAATTGCAATGATATTGGTTTTTCTATTTCTCCATATTCAGCCTTCGATTTTGAAAATTTTTGATATAATTTACGATACTTAGCTTTCAAATTAGTAATAATTGCTCGATTTTTTTCCTCACTAGTTGTAATTTCTTTAATTTCATCCAATAAAATTTCCGCAATTGTTCTTACTTTATAAATTTCCATTTCTAATTTTGCAAGCTTATATGTAGTATTTCGATAATCCATTTTTTCAAGCGAATACTCAGCCTCAATAAGCATATTTGTTAATTTCGGTAAATGTTTATTTTTAATATCATCTAATCTTTGTTTCCAGTCATTATACATTTCTTCTAATTTTTCATTTTTTAAAAATGCTTCGATTTTAGAAAGTTCTAGAACAATAGGTGTACTTTCAATGCAGTTTTTTTCATATTCAAGTTTTTCTAATAATTGTTTTATTTTTTTATTTTTATGTTTTTGTAGCATATTTAAAACTACAACTATTAAAGTAGCAGTAATAATAAATAATGTTACGCTTATTAAGGTTAGTTCTTCCATAACAATCACCTATTATAATCTTATCATATTTCGACCTTTTTTGCACCTACTTTCATCTGTTTTTAATAACTTGTTTATTTTTTATACTAAATATATACTATCCATTCCATAATGAACAATAAAATTATAAATTACAAAATTACATTAATGTCAGATAAAAATAATCAAACTTAAACAATTAAAATATAAAATTAGTATTGACTTACAAAATAAATCATACTATAATTATAACTGCTATTACATCGCGCAGCGTTATTCGAAAAATGTAATGTGTTTATTACCGATTATCGGGTTATTATTCGCTTTTGGCTGCGAAGCGAAAATATTTAAATAAACACCCTATGTTTTGGCGAATAACCTCGATCGATGTTAAGCACATATCATCGAAGGAGGAAAGAAAATGTCTAAGTATACTGGACCAATATTTAGAAAATCACGACGACTAGGTTTTTCAATTTTAGAAACTGGAAAAGAATTAGCAAGAAAACCATATGCACCTGGTCAACATGGAACAAAAAAAGGTAAAAAACTTTCTAACTATGGTATACAATTACAAGAAAAACAAAAAGTAAAATTTATGTATGGATTAAGCGAAAAACAATTTAGAAGAACTTTTGAAAAAGCTAAAAAATTAAAAGGAGTTTTAGGTGAAGATTTCTTAAAATTACTAGAAAGTCGTCTAGACAACATTGTTTATCGCATTGGTTTTGCACCAACAAGAAAAGCAGCTCGTCAACTTGTTAACCATGGACACATTTTAGTTAATGGAAAAAAAGTTGATATTCCATCATATCAATTAAAACCAGGTGATGTTGTTTCAGTCAAAGAAAAATCAAAAAGTCATCCAGTAATTATATCTACTTTAGAAAATATCAATCGTCGTGTCGAATTCATCAATTACGATGAAAATAAAATGGAAGGAACTTACTTAAGATATCCTGAAGGAAATGAATTAAATCAAGAAATTGATGAATCGTTAATAGTTGAATTTTACAGCAAGTAAAAAAACTGAATGGGATCTCCCATTCAGTTTTTATTTTTTAAAAATTCCTATAAAATATTTTTTCTTTCCCCGTCTAATAATAACTACTTGATTTTCTAATGCTAAATCTTTAGTTATCACCAGTTCTACATTTTCTATCTTATCACCATTTATCGTTATCGATCCAGAATTAATAAATTCTCTTGCTTCTCGCTTGCTTGAACATATTTTATGTTTAACCAAAAAATCAACTATATTTAACTCTTCTTCTATTTCAAAACTTGGCACATCTTTAAGACCAATTAAAATATCTTTAACACTTAATCCTTTAATATCCCCGTTGAATAATTTTTCACTCATTTCAACAGCTCTTTCATATTCTTCTTTTCCATGAATAAACGTAACAATTTCCTTAGCTAGTGTTTTATGAGCCAATCGAAGATGTGGCTCTTTTTTTAAACTTTCTTCTAATTTTTCAATTTCTTCTGGTGTTAAAAATGTTAATTTCTTTAAATATTCAATTACTTTTTCATCTTCTGAATTAATTAAAAATTGATATAACTCATATGGAGAGGTTTTATTCTTATCTAACCATACAGTTCCTGATTCCGTTTTTCCAAATTTAGATCCATCAGCCTTAGTAATAAGCGGAATCGTTAAACCATAAGCAACTTTACCTATTTTTTTTCTAATTAAATCAATTCCAGCTGTAATATTTCCCCATTGATCCTGACCGCCAATTTGTAAAACGCAATTTTTATTTTCATATAAATACAAAAAATCTAATGCTTGCATAATCATATAAGAAAATTCTGTATAAGTAATACCAATTTCTAAACGTCTTTTAACCGTATCTTTGTTAATCATATAATTAACATTAAAAAATTTTCCATAATCCCTTAAAAAATCAATAAAATTAATATCCTTCGCCCAATCATAATTGTTAACAAGTTCAAAACCAAATAATTTACTTATTTGTTCATGTAAACATTTATAATTATAATCTAAAACTTCTTTTTTAATCATTGGGCGCTCGGTATTAGGCTTTGGATCACCAATTAATCCCGTAGCTCCCCCAACTAAAATAATTGGATGATGTCCACCTTCTTTTAATCTTTTAGCAACTAATAACGAAGAAAAATGACCAATATGAAGACTATCTGCAGTTGGATCAACACCAATATAAAAAGTAAGTCCACCATTATTAATTTTTTCTTCTAATTCTGGACTAGTAATATTATCAACTAATCCTCGCCATTTTAACTCATCAAACAATTTCATTAAAAATCCTCCTTAATTAAAGATTAGAAAAAATTTATTTACTCTTTCCTTTTTTTTTATTTCTTCAATTTTTTTATTTAAAATTCCTTCAAATTTATTTTCCGGCCTTCGATAACCGTGATATAAATCCTTACTGGGTGGTTCAATTTTACTAATAGGCTATATTAATCTTGCACCATAATATTTTTTATCTTTAGCAGGTAAATAAATTCTTAAATCCTTCATTTTCATCACCCTTCGTTCTTTGTAATATAACACATATTTAAATAAGTGTCAATTAATTATACTAAATTACATTTCTTTTCCGTATAACGTTTTTTACAAAACAACAAAACAAAAAAGTGTCAACAAATAATAAAAAACGACTCTTTTGCGTCAAAAAAACGGGGTTTTCAACTAATATTTTACATTGTTTTACATGCGTGTGTACAAAAATGTTGTAAATATAATGTAGGTGTTATATAATATACTTAACGAAAGGAGCTTGTCTATGTTTAGGAAGGCAAAAATATTAGTCGTACTTATAACATTCTCAATATGTTTGTCGCTAATGAGTAGTACTTACTCTAGATACGTAGTAGATGCGACAGGAAATATTGAAGCATTATTTGCTAGATGGCAAATTTTGATTAATACTATAGACATTACTGAAAACGCAACCTCCACAATAACAATTGAACCAGTAATCGAAGAAAACAATTATATCGCTTCAAACGTTGTAGCCCCTTCTTCAAAAGGTTACTTCGACATAGATGTCGATCCTAGCAACGTAGAAGTTTCTTTCAAATATACAATTGACTTAGAAATAGAAAACGAAAATATTCCAGATCTAATCATAACTAAGTACGCATTTTTGCCAGACAACTATGTCGAAGGAGATTATCTAGATATTATTACTTTAGAAGATGGCTGCATTAGTGATAATTTATTATATGATAAAAACAACGAAGAATTTGAATTTAAACCTTTTACAATTAGAGTTTTCTTCGAATGGTATGAAGGCGAAAATGAACAAATGAATGATGAACAAGACACAACAATTGGCCTTCAAGCTGCACAAGAAAACACACCATTAAAAATTAAAGCAAATATTAAATTTGAGCAAATATTTGGATAAGTCTTGGCATAAATATTCAAATAATTGGACAAAAAAGTGGGAATCACCCGCTTTTTTTGATTCTATAATATTTGGTAGTAATAATAACTTCTCATCCTTTTTTATCATAAAAAAAGTTTTGACAAAATTTATTTTGTTTGCAAAACTGTTTTAATTAATAATAGTTGTTTTTTTTAAATACTATCCAAAGAATTATTCATTCCTAATTTTTATTACTTTTACCAAAACTAAAAAAAGCATAAATTCTATGCTTCCAACAGAAATTATTTTATAAATTGTTTTTATTTGCTAAAATAACAGGTACTACATTGCAATTGGTATTTTTTAATTCACCATATATCTTAGTTTGATTTTGATCAATATTTTTTAAAGCAAATGCTAACTCGTTATTATATTCCGTTTTAGTCCAATAACAAACATTTGAAGATAAAAATTCAAACTTTTCATATTCAAAAACATAATATCCACCTTCATTAGTTGCCCGCTCAATCTCAGTTTGAATTCTATCTTGATACTTTAAATTACCAATAATTGCATCTGATAAATTTTCTCTAACTAATACCGAATTCATAACATCTTTAGAAACTATGCGCAGCAAATCTTCAACCGTAAGAGGTCTTTTTTCAACCGTCCAATCATTAGTTATAGTCGAAAATAATGTATCATAATTGTTGTAAATTCCATTTAAATAAGTCTTTTTTGGTGTTGGCATTAGTGTAACAACCTCATCACCTAATTTATTATCAACATCTATTACGTATGTAGCAAGACAAGTATCACTAAGTTCAGTGCATTTTTTATTATCCACTACATCAAATAAAATCATATCTCCTAAATTATAACGAACATCACTAGAATCCGGTTTATCTATATATTGTTCGGCAATTACTGAAATAACAATTTGAATAGGTGGTCTAACTTGATAGTTTTCATCTTGCATTCTTTTTTCTTCTTCACTCAATTGAAACTTATATGCATCTGATCCCCATTTACTATCTAATGCATCATGCCCAGAATCAAGAGGCCACGAAACGGAAACTTCAAAAATACTTTCCTCACCTTTGCTTAAAACATAATTTTTAGATAAACTTATATTTAAATGAAAGGGATATTCATGTGCAAGGATATCTTCGACATAATCGGAAGTTATAGTCTCATTATCCACAACATAATTATCGTTAGGATCATCTAAAATTCTAGCCGACACAATTGAATATTTAATTTGAGCGTCAGTATCCCCCATATTTTTTATTTTTACAACTTCATTTAATGTTTCCATGCCGGGATATATTTCAGACAGTGATATAACAATATTATTAGAAATAGACTCACCATTTTTTTCAAGTTCAATATACCATGCTTTTACCCCAACATCAGTAGAAACAGTAGATAAACCACTATAAGCAAACCAGGCAAGTGTTACTGATATAAATGAAAGCACTATAAAAAAAAGTGAAATTAAATTTATTCGCAAATATCTTTTATATCTTGGATTCATTTATATCACCTGCCTATCAACATAAATCTCTTTAATATTCTCCTCTTCTTCTGGCCTCGCGATCAAGTAACATTGTTATTGCTTCTGATGCAACAATATAAAGTAATGGCACAATTATTAATAGGTAGAAACCTAAATTGGTTGAAATTATTTTATATACCATTGATAAAATAATTGATTTATAAATAACTTTACCATATAATTGATCTTCTGAAATTTCCGGATCTTCAACCAAATTGGTTAAGCCTTTTGTCTTAAAATAATACTTTCCATTTTCATCTTGTCTAATACTTACAACTTCGTGAGTAATTACTTTTCCATTAAAACTACCAGTATTACCTAAGTAACTAATTGCATCACCAACTTTTATAGTTGAAGGGTCAACTTCTTTAGAAATCAAAACATCACCGATATCATATTTAGGACGCATACTTCCAGAAATTACCGTAAACATACGATAATTAAAAAACGACACTTTATTATCACTAAAGCGCTGCAAAAAAACGACAATAACAAAACCGATAATAAAAATTACGACTAATGCTTTTAAAATAGCAAAAATTATTTTGAAAAATTGATTATCAAGTATCGCTCTCATCATTACCACCTACTACAAATACTCTTGTGTCCTTTCTATGTATTCTTCCATTGCTCTTTGAAACTTTTGTTTTATTTCTGAATTATCAATTGTTCTTCGACTTTTAACATTCTTAATTTCCGCAGATATCAAACTAATTATTTCTTCATCTGATATTTCAACACCGTTTTTCAAAAGTAGCGAAAGCACTCTTTGCACTTGGTGTGCTATTAGAACAACGGCATATTTTGTTAATCTTTCGTGCTGTTCTTTTTGATTTTTATTTATTGAATCCATTACAATGTAATTAATTAAAAACGCATCATCTAAAAATTCTTTCAGGAAGGTATTTCCTGCTGTCTCAAAATGTGGAAGACTTCCTTCGTCTTTTTCCATATCGTATTTATTGATATATTCCCATAATCTTGTAACAACTTGAAAATTAGGGTTTTTCAAAATTAAATTAGTCTTTTTAATCGGAGGTGTAACAAATGAAACTTTTGCTTTTTCCATAGTTTCCATAAATTCGCTTCGACTCCAATTGATAAAATAATCTTTAATAATTCTCAATCTTTCTTTAATCTCACTAAAATCAATATTATCATCTTCATTATTTTGATTTTGTGCAATGTCATTAGAAGTCACTTTAAGTTTAATATTTACTTTTTCTTCCCCCGTAACAGTTGAAGCAGCATACTCCAATACCTCTTCATTTTGAACCTCCAAATTTTTTAATTCTCTTTCTCTTTCAACCACAAAACGTATTGTAAATTTAATAACGGTAAAAAGAAAGCGATTTTCATAAGTATTAAAAGTTTCTTCACGGCGTTCAATTAATAATTTTGAAGGTTGTACTTTATTTGTAACGAGATCAAATTTATCAATTCGTTGTGAATTTTTTGCTAGATCCTTAATGCTAGCAACTGATACTTTTTTAGCCTTTTCAATTTTAACAATGTCCTCCTCAGTAATAAGGGCAACACGGGGATTTCGTACAAGGTTATCAATATATGGACAAGCAAACTCCACTTCATCAATCCAATCAAGCCTGATTGCTTTACCTCTATACTCAGATTTATATTGCATTTTTGAATCAATTCTATCGATAAATGTATTCGTTTTTTCCCTTAATATATCATCAATTGTAACCTTTAATGATTTCCCCATAATTTACACCACCTTACACTGACTTTTTCAAATATTCTAAATAAGAAATAGCCTCTTTCATTACTCCATAACCAAATTCTTTATTTAAATAATCGATAAATGGATCAATTTCACTACGAATAAACGAAATATTTAATTGTTCAAATTTTCTAAATATTTTCCTTGTAATAAAATAATCAATACCTTCAATTTCTTTTCCACCACAAGCAACATACACAGGAACAAATTCCTTCATTTGCTTCATAATACGGTTACCAAATGCAATCCTAAAATGTTTAATAACATACCCATCCATTTCCTTAATTTTAACTAAATTTTTATCTGAAATAGGATGCTCCTTAATTGCTTTTTTAAATAATGATTCTAAATAACTAAAGTTAATATTCATTGCCTCTTGTTCACGAGTTTTAAATGGTTCAATTCTTGTGTTTATATCTATTGGCATCGCACGGTCATAAACCTTATCTGTAACCATAAATGTTGAATCATCATTATTAATTGTTCCTATATACCATAAATTTTCTGGCAATTTCAACTTACCATTGATAACTCTCTTTGGATCTTCTGGCCAAGAATTTGGCACCAATTCAATAATCCATTCATCACGAGAAGGCATTTCTAATATTGATAACATTTCAGCAAAATAATATTCAACACGAGCAATATTCATCTCATCCAAGATAATCGTGTGAATATCATCATCGAACCCAGCCACATACAGTTCTGCTAATACATCAGTTTCATTAAATTTTTTAGTAAACTCGTTAAAATATCCCAGAAATTCAGTCCGATCACGCCATGATGGTTCCACCGATGCTATGCAAGCATCTTTTTTCACAAACTTACCCCAAGCATAAGCAAGTGAAGTTTTACCGGTTCCAGAAATACCTTGTAAAATTATTAACCTACTACAGGCAAGTCCACTAATGAAAACTCGAAGTAATGATTCATCATAATATAAGCGAAGTTGACTTACTGCAAAAGCGCGGAAATTATCAACCAATTCATCTAATTCAAAAGTATTCCCATAATTTTTAGGTTTAAAATCCTTATATTTTTGGTCAATAGCATAAAGTTTTGGAAACCTAATATTATCCATATTAATTTCTTTTTCCTCTTCTTCATCTTGTTCTTCTTCAACTTCATCTTCAGGATTCAATCCCAATTTCGATACTTTCATTGCCATAATTTCATCTTTTTCTTTCATTAATTTTCTAACCTGCTCATTTAAATTTGCAATTTCTTCTAACAACTCTTCTTGATTAAACTTTGACCTTGTAAATCTTAAAAATTTTCGAACCGCAAAAAATATTAATAAAACTGCAAGTATAGCTATAATCACTAATATAGCAATAGAAAGTCCAACAAAAAACCATTCGCCGCCTTCCAAAGATGCTTTATAGCTATTTATAACTTTTTGATATTCTTTCACATTAGCCAACTGTACAACTCCATCAATGATACCTCTAACAATTGTTAAAAGTCCTTCGATGAATATAGAAATAAATTCGTAAAAAAAGCGAAAAAATGTATCCATTATTATTCACCCCCTAAATCTCCAACTTTGGGCACGACATCTTCTGAAATTACTTTATCACTTAAATCTTCTGGTATCGATGAAAGAATATCTTTCATATTCTCATCGTTTTTATTGATAAATAATGCATCAACAATATATAAGCGACTTCTATATTTTTTCAACAAATTATCTTCTTTAGTAAATGTAAGCGCAAAGCGATAACCTTTTTTTCGATATTCCTTTATAACTTTATGATTTTTAATTAAATCACTATATGGCACCAAGATAAAAGTATGATTTTTAGCATATTCATTATCTATTAAATTTAAAGTACTTGATAGTTTTCTTTCTTTTTCATACAAAGTAGTAGGAAGATAAAATATATATTCTTTATCAAAATTAGCACTCATCATGTCATCAATCAGTTGTACAGATAAAAGTGATAACAAAATTTGAATTTTATCTTCAGCCACAATTCCTTTTGTATACGTTTTATCAATAATATAATCACTATAAATCTTACTAAATGATAAATTATGACGAAGATCTAATGCAAACATTTTTTTGTTGCTTGTCAAACGTTTTATTTTTAACTCAAATAAATTCGTTTCTAACTTTTTCAAAAAGAAATTAATTGTATCAGCATATCTTTTTTGAATAACCATAATTTTTTTAATTAATTTTTCAATATAATGTTCATCCCATGTTTTGTTATATTTTAAAAGTTCTTTTTTATAATATTCCTTTTTTGCCCGATTTCCTGTAATAGATTCTTTTCCTTGTTCTAAATTAGCAATTAAAACAAATATATCATAATATTTTTTTATTATTTCTTCATATTTAGGATTACTAGCCACATATTTTTTAGTTAAATCATCAGCCACAAACTCCATCATTTTTTTAACTCTAGCCATTAAACTTCGTCCACGAGTTCCAATTTCCTTAGTACCATAATAATTATAATATTTAGCATCGGTATAAGCAGAAATAAATGAATCTTTAACATTAGCACGATAAATATAAGTTTTATCATCTTTAACTATTGCTTCAATTAATTCGTTTAATTCTTCCTTTTTAATAATAATAACTTTATCAATAATATTTTTACCACGACGAGCATTTTTACTTTTTAAAAGTTTCAAATTTATTACTGTTTCTTCTTCATCATCTTCTTCAGTTTCTTCAACTTTTTCATCCACTTCTGTTTTTTCAATCTTATTTTCTTTTTCTTCTTCTGTTTGTTTTTCCTCTTCCACTTCGTGTTTCGCAATTTCTACAAAAGTATTATTAACTTCATTTGTGTTAATTGAAATAAAACGATAATCATCTGCTTCCTCTTTATCACTAGATTCATTATTTTTTAAAACCTCTTTTTCATCTACTGAAACAACTCTAAAAATTGCTGTTTTTCCTAATTCATCTTCTATTTCGGCATATTTTTCCACTTTCGGTTTGTCCTCTTTTTCTTCAGTTGCCTTTTCAATTATCTCTTCTTTATCTTTATCAATTTCTTGCTGTTGTTTTTCATTTCTATATTTTTCTGAAATTTCATTAGCATCTACTGAAACAATGCGATAAAGTGCTGTTTTTCCTAATTCCTCTTCAATTTCTTCTTCCGTTTTTGATTGTGGTGCTAAAACTTTAAATTCACCACTAACATCATCCGCGTCAACTGAAACAATGCGATAAAGTGCTGTTTTTTCTAAATCTTTTTCCACTTGTTCATATTCTTGTTCCGTAAGTTCACTTTTTCTTTTTGTCATATTTAAGATATAGTCGTTTGTTTTTTCTGCATCTTTATTTTTATTGAATAAACTTACAAACCCTTTAATTTTGGTTTGCAAATCTAATTTTTGAATTACATTTCCAAAAAACATAGCTATGTTATCAAAAAAGGTATTAACATAAATATTACCAGTAGATGGGCGATTATTAAAGACAATATTACAAACTAATAATGTAATAATAAGCATTACTAAAACAGCAGGATTAAATAAAGTTTTTCTCACAATCCCAAAATTCGGCAAAACTTTAACTACCTTACCAATAACTTGAGCTTGATCAATAGGTTCATCTTTCGTATTATTGGCATCACCTTTAGTAATAAAAGTTCCATTATAAACTTCAATAATTCTGTGAGTAATATACTCCCCATTGGACTCATACGTAACAATATCGTTTCGCTGAACATCTTTTGTTAACTTAATAATTATCCAATCCCCGGCATTAATAGTATCTGCCATACTACCAGTTTGAACTTCAAATAAGGAATAACCAAAAAAATTGGCATAATCATTCCCCATTATTCTAGTTTGAAAACCTGTATATATTGCCACTAGTAAAAAAATACTACAAATAAAGATTAAAATATTTAACAAACTATTAATTATTTTTTCTACTATTTCTTTATTTACAGTCAACATATTATCCTTCCTACTCTGCTTATGGTATATCATCTACTATATAAATTTTATCATATTTCACTTTCGTTTACAACAAAATCATCATGTTTTAAAAAACAAATTTAACCTATTATTTCAGGTTTTGACAAATTATAACAAAAGAAAATGATATAATTAAATTTTAGTAAAAAAAAACTCTAAATCATAAAGAATATAGCGCTAAAATTTTTTATAAATCCTTAGTTTGACAATCAAAACAAAAAAAGCATGATAACAAGACCATACTTAATATGAGCTATAATATCCTACATTTTCATAATTATCTTCACCATATTTTATTTCAATAATTAATGCGTATACTTGGTAAATAAACATCATAAAACTTGGAACAAGAATGATGAATAAAAATCCCCATTTAGAAGTAACAAGTGATAAATAAGTACCTATTTTGTTATAAACTTTAACCGGTTCCCCAGCCACTAAATCCATTGAATATGGGGCACCATTTTCAAAAGCAATTGAATTATTTTCAGGATAAATTTCACCAACTACCCCTACATCAATATCAACTCCACCTGAACGCTTTGGTTGATAAACAAATAATTCATCACCTTTTTCAATATTGTTAATTCTTCTACTTTCTACAATTACTAAATCACCTTTTTTATAATTTTCTAAAGATATCTCATTTCTAATGATTATCAATGATGTATTATCAAATTGAGTGACACCATAATCATTATAATTCAACAACAATAATGCCATGGAAAATGCAAAAACAAAAAATATCATACTTAAGGTTCCTACCACTATTTTTTTTAATACCATAACAAACTTCATTTTTACCACCTAACTCCATAATAACATAAAATATTATTCTTATCAACAATTTTAATCATTTATATCACATCCTTCTGATTCCCATATTACAAAATCTTCAGCATTATGTGTTTTAGCAAAATCTTTTTTATAAAATATATAACTTATACTTTTTTTACCATCAATTTCAACCCTAATTTCATCAACAAATCCATCTTCATCCGTTCCATAATACGGAATTTTTTCCATATCAGCATCAATTACAAGTTCCCTTGCATCCCAATAAATACCAACGCATTTAGTTTCTGGATACGAATTAGAAATAATCAAACGTCCATAATTAGAATAATTTTTATAATCTAAAGTAACTTTCTCTTCTTCAATGTTTCTCTTATGAAGAATAAAATCTCCACTTAGTGTTTTTTTGTAAGGATATGTGCTTGTCACAGTGACATTCACTTCTACATCAGAAAATTCATAGCCTTCATCTAGTGCGACAATATCAAAATACATATCCTTTTTTGCTATTTGATAAACCCATTTATAACCACCTAATTCACATTCAGTTTTATTAAGCAAACTTACATCCACACCATCACCAGTATTATTAATACACGTTTGAAAACTTGATAAAACCCCCTCATCTTCATTAGTTCCCTTACCATTTAAATAGCACGCCACATATTCACTTAATTCACCTTTAACAGTACAGGAAACTTCATATCCTATATCATAAGTAGATATTACCTCTTGATTAAGATTATTTCGAATATTAAATTCGACACTTTCACCATCCCAAAGATTATCCACATTTTGAGTAGTTACACTTCCTAAATGATCACTATTAAAATAAAAACCTCTAGATTTTAAATAATAATCTTTCACAGTCGAAGATATATATTTGGCCATACTTATTCCATTAAATGCCAGAAAAATACCGCCAATTATAATAACAAGTAAAAGTAATTTCTTTTTGTATCTTCTCATATGCATCATCCTATTCTTCTATTTTTTGCCAACTTTTAATTTCTAAATCAATAAAATCAACCAAATTAGAATACATCTCATCACTATAATCTTCTGGAAAACTAATTTTTAATTTGTAGTTGTCTAACTTTTCATCATGATGAAGTAGCTCTCTAGGTTCACTATTACAAATAAGTTCATTATCATCATTACGAGTATAAGACTCATCACAAACCATAATTAATTTTTCTTCATCTTCATTGATTTTGTATAATTCAATATCTAATGGCACTAAGTGATAAGTTTTAATCGTAATAACATATTCAACAGTTACCTCACTAATCTTATCTTCATCTTTATTAGTTACGGAAAACAAATATTCTTTTGTATCACCAGGATTTATATCAATCAAAGGTATTTCTAGATAATCTAAAATTTCAGCGTTAAATATGAACTTCGCAATATTTCGGTTATTCGAATTTAAGGTTGTTTGTGAATGAAAAATTGAATAAGTAATTCCTGAAAAGAAAGTTAAAAACATTGTAATTACAATTATAATTATTAATTTTTGCCTCATATTCAACACTTCTTTCTACCTAACAATAAAGTATTTTTCAATGCTTATAATTTTTTTATTATTATCATATAGACTAAAAACAAATTTATATCCTGTTTTTTCAAAATTTTGAGTCTCTAAATTTAAATCAAAGTGATTAAGAGTTTCTTCTCGACCATCATATACAAACGGATTAGTCGTAACATAATAAATTTTATCTGACACAACATCTAAGTTATTAGTTACATATTCTCTCAAATCAACTAATGAATATGTTTGATCGTAGGCTGTCAGTTGATCCTTTTTGTAAAGTGCTACTCTTATGTTTGCATTTTTTAAAGCTCCATTTTGTAAAATAGCAAACGAAACATTAACATTTTCTTCTGTCTTTTTAATAATTCTACTTTCATCATCAACTATTACATCAAAACCATATTCCACTTTTATATCATCATCCGTTACAACAACAGGTATAGCAACTTCATTAATCCCTAATTCTTCAAAATAATGACCATCAACTGACACATAATTAGAAATTTTCAAATAATACTGTCCTGGTTCTAGATTAGTATGCGTACTATTAGTAATAATTGTTAGAGTTTTTGTAATTTCTTCAATACCACTATTTAAATTAATTCTAATGATATTATCATTTTCTGGATAGTATCTTTGCTCATCAATTTTAAAGACAAAGTTTTTCAAATTTTCTTTATCAAGAATATTATCATTATCATCAACCAATTTTATCGCTAGTCCAACTTCTTTGTCTTCAAATCTTGTATCAATTACTTTAAGACCATCAATTTCTTGATAATTAATTTTACTTGTTAAATTCACATAAGTTGTGGAATCACTATTATACATAATTTCTGGTCCGACAAAATCAGTTGTTAATACCAATTGAGCATCCATATTAGAATAAATATTAATATTATTCATTGCGTGTTCAAGTGTTGGACGAACATTTTTACCTTCCGGATTATGAAGTTCAATATTTACTGATACATTGTGATAATCAGAAGAAATATTAGTATTTGAAAAATCCAAAATAACTGTAAAATTTTCCATAATTGTTCCATTATTATCATAAGAACTTTCTACAAATTTTTCAGTTGTATGTCCAATTCTTGAAAACAAAGTAAACGGATAAGTCGCACGCTTTTCACAGTCTCCATCATCACAACTACTATGGTAATTATATAAATCTTCATCCGTCAAAATTTGATAATTATAAACTTTATTTTCAACATTATCAATTAATATTATTTTAGTGCTAACTGGAAGTAAAATATTAGTTACTAAATTATGAGTATGCCCCTCTAAATTTATAACATTGTCAGTATTATAAATAAAGTTATAGGTTACGGTTGATTTTCCTGTAATATACGGTGTCAATTCAAAATTACTTGATTGGTTTCTTCCAAAACTTATCTCATTTAAAGTATAACCATCATAAATAATGTAATCTGTGTTTAAATAAGAAACATAATCAAAATCATCTATTATTTGAAGATACACAATGTGTTTTCCAAATTCGTCAATAACTATTTCATCTACAAATGGTATCCAGTCACTACCACTTAATTGATCTAATTGCGTTTCACTTAACACTTCATCACTAATGTGGTATTTAATGCTTGATACATTTGATATATCATCATTAACCATAACATTTAATGAAATTTCTTTATCAACATAAACATATTCTAAATCTGTTTTAAACACATCCCAACTATAACCTTCACCATTTATACTTGCTATTGTACCAGGTAAATCTAAAATTAATAAATCGGTATTCATATAAGTTACATTATCATCATAATCCACAATTTTAGCATAAATAACATAATAGCCTTCTTCCGTTATTTGAACAATGTCATCGTATAATGTCCATTCATTTATATTTAGAACATCATCAAAAGACAAAGGTTCAAGCGAATTACTTATGTAATAATATTTTTCTTTAACCGGGTGCAAATCATCAGTTTCTTGAATCATAAAAGTAATATTGGTATCTAATTTAATATTTGATAAAGTATTACTAAAATTATTCCAGGTATAACGACTAACATGAATATTTGCAAGCGGATTTTCAATATCATCAATAAATAATATTGGCAAATGATTATTTTCAAATATCCAAACATTTAACGGATTGTTTTCCAAATCTTCAAAATTAGAAAATTCATTAAACATTAAATTATTTAAAAGAAAATCTTTAGAAGTTAAATTCTCCATTGTTGTTTTTATAAAAGAACCACTTACACTTCCTTCATTAACAACTAAATCGCCATTTGTATAATATACATTATCACCTTGAACATAACTATAATCTATAGTTCCTATACAAAAATCAGAAATAGATGCATCAAAACTATTTTTTATTGTAATTGGTTCTAATGCTTCACTTACTATTCCAAAAAAACCGCCAACATCTATACCTGAAATTTCTCCAGTGTTATAACTACTTTCAATTATAAATGGATTATCACTTTTTTCAATCACACCAATTAATCCCGCGCTTACATGTTCACTTACAATTTTTCCTTCATTATAGGAATTATAAATATTAACGGTATCAGTTGCCACACCAACTATTCCACCACTTACAGAATAACTATAAACATCTGCTTTATTAACTACATTCTCTAACACTATATTATTGGCAAGTCCAACAACACCACCAGCAATACCATAATCATATTCAATGTTGTACTTTAAATTTTTAAATGTAACACTTCCCTCATTACTACTATCAGTATAGGTTGAAAAAGATACTAAATTTAATAGATAACTTCCTAATTCAACCTCAAAACTACCACCAGTAACCTCTTCACCATTAACTTTAATTGTTACCTCTTCATCAATAAATCCTGACAACTCATATTCACCAGTAACAGTTGTATAAGCAACATCCCCACCGATTAACGGAATTTTATTTTTAAAAAACGCATAATCAACTGTTTCCTCGTTTTTTATTGGAACAGTAGTTTCATCTAATTCAACATTAATTGTTTTTGATACATTCTCATTTTTTCCAATAACATAACCATCAAATAGAATATTTTTTAATGATGCATTCTCACTATTTGATGCAATACCAGCAGTATAGCTTCCTCCATAAATAACGGCATTTTCAACATACAAATCATGAACAATTCCATTTAAATCTGTAAACAGTGCAAGTTCTTCCTTATTTGCATCAGTAACATATAAACCATGAATCGTAAATGAAGAACCATCAAAATTACCCTTAAAACTATCTAAAGAATTTAAAACATTAATTGTTCCAACTTCTTCACCTGTTCTCTCTACATTATCATAATATTTGTTGGTATAGGGATCAACATAATAAATTTCATTATCTAAAATATACATTAATCCATCATTTAAATCATATTTAAATAAACCTCTATTTAACAAAATATCTTTCGAAAGCTTAAAATAAGTATTTTCATAATCATTTTCTAATAATTGCTCGCTAAAATAAGCCAGTTCTGCCCCATTAGAAATAATATAAGGATCTTCTACAGTTCCACTACCATCACGATAACTTTCTGCAACATTTCCGTCCCATTCAACTACATTATTTAATGTAACTCGATTTTTAAATCGCGCCCATGATGGAATGCCAATTGTCATAATTAAAATAATGACAAGCAAAAACGCAAAACCAACAATTTTTGGACCTTTATATATTTTTTTAATAAAATTTTCAAGTCTTAACATAAATATCACCCTTGCGCGATTTTTGTCTATTATACTACCTTAGTATAATTATAACATAATTTGATATTTTTTGACACATAAATATATTAAAATAGTTTAGAAAAATCTAGAGAAATCAATCATGTGTTATACTTTTTAGTTCCATAATTGTTGGAAGAAAATAATCTCCTAAACCATATTTTTATTACATTTAAAAAGACATACTCAATCCAAATTGAATTTAATTATTAAAGGATTGTAGTATGTCTCAAAATAATTATCATATATAAATTTTATTAAATTTTTTATTTACCAACGAACCATTTATTTATTTTCTTTGTCCATTAATTTTTCAACTTGAACCATAAACCATATTTTTTCAACTGTAATAGGACTTTTTTCAATTTCATTTACACGTAATATAAATTTTATTTTATTTAAAAGTTCATCTAATTCAATTGGCTCAAAATTTTCTTCGGTAATATTTATGTTATATAAGCGATACCTATTAACAATAATTTTAGCTACATTATTTTCTTCAAATAAAGAGACACCATTAATAATAATATTGTTTGGGTTTCGAGCAAAAGCATCAAATTCTTCACTTAATTTGATTACTTCATCGTACGAATTTAATTTAAAAACCCTTTTGATATCTTTCTTTTTAAAATAATCATAATTATTGTATAGGCGCAGCAACTCGGGGACAGTTAAAAATTTATTTAAAATCGACTTTACTTTTTCTCTAAAACCTTCACGATCGTATTCTTCATACAAAGTATACAACTCTTTTGCTAAAATAATAGAATCATGTTTTAATTGACCTTTAGGAATATTACTTTTAAAATCAAAGAAACTAGATTCACCAGCAAAAATTTTTCTGTTAAGTTTTGCTAATTTTGATTCTTTTTCCGCAATTTGTGAGGCAATTGTTTTTAACTTATTTACTTGTCCACCTCTAGTACCTTGTCCTTGATCAACTCCGGGTAATTGTTTTTCATATTCATTTTTAAAATCTTTAAAAAATGGTAAAAACTTAATATAATTGCTATACTCCTCAATATTAGTTTTTAACTTTTCTAAATTTGAATAAAATCTTTTCATCGCTTCTTCATCTTTAGGATCGATTTTTTCAATCATTAAAGAACTAAAATTTGAGTCACGAACCTTACTATCCTTAAAATAGTTTTCAATATCAATTTCCCCGCTTTTTGCTAGTTCAATAATATCTTGAATATTTTCTTTAGTTGCCAATTCTAATTCGGAATATGCAAATTTAAGTTGTTCAATACATTCTTTATAATTAGAAATATTATGTTTTGCCATTATTTCTTTTTGATGACTACTAATATAATTTTCAAATGCTTTTCTATATTTTTTTATCAATTTCCGAAAATTAAGCTCAATATGTCTTATTAATTCAGGATTTTCCCAATAAATTTTTTCAAATATTTTTGAAAGAGAAATATAATTCCCTGATCCGTTATTACGAATATCCAAGAAAGAAGACATATATTCTTTTACATAACATGTATAATCAAAATTATTGCTAGTAAGAGTTATTCCTACCTGTTCAAATTTTTGAATAAATCGTTCAATTATTTCATTCATTGAATTAAAATTAAAATCCGAATAATTTTTAATATCAAATAACAATGAATCAAATTCCATTTTTTCAAAATAAGTGTTAACAGGATTTAAAAATTTACGAATATACTCTAATTCTTCAACGGTTTGTTTTAATGCATCAACATTATCTGTTTTAACCTTAATATTAAATGATTTACTTTTGGTAACAATATATTTTTTAACACTGTTTTTATATCCTTCATATATTTGAATCATTTCATCTATTTTTTGATTATACTTCTTCTTATTTGTTTTCGTTGTGATAGGTATAGTGGAAAGCAAAGTGTTTTTAGCTTCTATATCCTCTTCGATGAACTTTAAAAAGTTTCCCATTTATTTTTCCACCTTCTCTTTTTCATTTATTTTACTTGCTTTCAAATATTCTAAAAAATTCGTAATTTTTTCATAAACTTGAATTAATTCCTCTAAACTAAGAGTTGATAAATCAAAATTAACTTTTTTATCTTCTTTCTTCATTGTATCACCCCTTTTTAATCATATGCCTCATAACCGGCTAAATCTTTTTCTAATCCGATACTAATGTAGATAGGCGCTCCTGGTGAATGAGTTTCCAAACTATCTACATCTTGCCCTTCAATCCAAACGTAAACACGCATTTTCGTTATCCCATTTGGTATTTGAAAAATAGGTCTTTCTAAATCTTCTTCAAAAATGGTCTGCTGCAAAGCAAAGTGTTCAGTGTCTAATGGAATACCAGTTCCATCTTGACCGCTCATATGTTTAAGTCTTGTTCCTTCTTTGATCACAGCATAAGTTGGAAAATATACCCCATCTACCAGCTCAATTCCAAGTTCTGAAGCTTTTTCAATTGAAACTTGTGAATGGCGCAAATGATTTGGCTCGTAAATTATCATTTCGCAACTATTATTACATTGAATATTTTGAATGGTATAAACATCAGTATTAGAAGATACACTTCCAATTTTTATTATCCCCATTCTAAGCGAATTCATGATGCCACTCATTGATTCCCGTGTTTCATCATCAACATCTTCTTCAAAATCAATATATGTATCTTCATTAAAATATAAGTTATCAGGGTATGGTGATCCACTTACATTTTTTAAAAATATATCAAATGATACAAACAAATTGGCGGCAGAAGATTTATTTTCCTCTAAACGACTAGTATTTAAATAACTCTCACCTTCTGGATTATTTCTCCCTCGTGGTCGCCTAATCTCCCCTAAAAATATATCAAATTTATCAGCATTAGAATTTCTTATTCCATTTGTAGATACAGGCCACATACCTCCAGAAGCCCATTGATTAGTATGGTTGGGATAAGTTTCTCTTAAATCCCTAATTACACTATCAACTGACACTTCAACCGATTCAGAAAAATTGACGCCATCTAGTGAAATAAATAAACCAGTATCAGTTGAAACCACTAAATCAAAGAACTTAATTCTAACATTTAAAGATGTAGAAAACCATGCATAAGATGCTATTATTAATAAAACAGCAGTTAAAAAAGTTATAAAAGTAAATAATTTGAAATTTATATTAATTAAACTTTTGGGCTTGTATTTAACTTTATGTTTTAGTTTGCTTTTTTTAGTATTAAGTTTATTTTTTTTTGAAGCCATGTGGCACCTCCGATATAAAAATTAAAGAGCAACCAACTCCTGGCTACTCTTTATAATCCAAGCATGTCAATACTAACATAACCACAGTCAGTGTGCTTAACTCTCATTGTCTATATTATTTATTCAGCTTGTTGAGTTGGGTTTACTACTACTGTTCTTACGTTAACACCTTCATTACCGGCACTATCAACTGCTTTATATATTAAATAGTAAGTACCAGGCACATCAGTATTAACTGTTCCATGTACAGTAACTTCTAAATCTCCATCTACTGAATCAATTGCAGTTGGCATATCAGCACTAGGATCAAATGTATCTCCTTGATTAATTTCAATTCGTTCTGGCGCACCGTCTGGATGATTAGTGAAAATAACTCTTGGAGGAGTCAAATCCGCACCATTAGGCCCTTCTCCTTGATTAACATCTGGTCCATTGTAGTCAATATCATTTGCAGTAAATCTTTCTTTAGTAAATCCAAATTTAACTGAGATTCTTTTACCGATTTGAGCAAAATCATAGTTATCTATATCTTGACCTTCTAAGTACACATAAACTCTTACTTTAGTAATACTATTTGGCGCTAGAGTGAAGAACTCTGGACGTGAAGTACCTGACATAAATTTATGTGTATCTGTAAAGTATGGGAACGGTTGTAAATATCCATTTGTTTCTGAATCAGTATAGTTGTTATATGCTTCACCATCATAAATGTCAACTTCTGCTGAAGTAATTTCTTGAGCAATCGCATATGTTGGATATGCTAAACCATCTGTAATTAAATTACAATCACCACTATAAGAATCTTCTTGAGTTAAATCGGCTGCAACTCTTGTTTTACATGATTTGTTATACCATTTAATTGCATTTTCCACGTGGCGTGTATCATTTGGTTCCCAAATTTGTGCTGTTCTACAAATTCCTGTGACCCCATTTTCCGCATCATCTTGACAAGTAATTCCTGTAATTACAGCTTGATCTGTAGTAGTTCCGTGTACACGACCAATTTGTGCAAATGCTACACGAACTGAATTTTCAATACCAGTGTTTTGAACTCCACTTTCAGATACTGTTACTTCTGAATCTACTGTTAAGTAAATTGCTTCTTCATTATTAATGTCTAATTCACTGTAATATTCAGTCCCTGAACTATTTCGAATAAATAAGTCAAAAACCACATATCCTTCAGCTTTTTTATTTAAATCAGTATAATTATCAACTCGACTTGCTAATAATCTATAGCCTCCTGGAGTAGCTGTTAAACTCGCTTTTTCAAATAAAATCAATCTTGATACAGAAGTATCAATAGCTCCAACGGTTGACATTGGAATTAATCCAACGCCACCCCAACTGTTTGTGTTGTTTGGGTAACTTTCCACATCATAATTGCTTTCATTGATAGTAACTGTGTCTGCCCAAGTTACCCCATCAAGTGATAACGCTAATCCTTCTGCTGTGGCAATTTCAACATCAAAGCTAGACACATTTACAGTTCTCATACCAACAAACCACGCATAAGTTGATATTGATAGTAGAACTGCACTCAATGTACTAACGACAATGAGATTTCTAACACGTTGCATACGCATTTTAGTTCGTCTTGGCATAAATTTTTCTCTCTCCTTCTCTAATATTTTTTGATGTAATCAAAGTAATTGATTGGGTGCTAAAAGGTCGCATTTAACACTTTCATCTTACTTTGATTTTGGTTTTGGTAAAGCGATTAGCTTACCCTCTTCTACTATACATATATATTGTATCATACGCCCATAAAAAGTCAATATAATTTCGCACATTTTGTCGAAATTTTTAAATAACTTCAACACAAAGGGAAAGCAACATTAGTCTAACTTTTATTTACTAGCAATTTATCAACTTCAAGTATAAACCAAATTTTTTCAGCATTTATTTTACTTTTATCCATTTTATGTGCTCTAAGTAAAAATTGAAGAACCCGTATTGTTTCATCCAAATTACTAGGATCCAAATTATTTTTATAAATATTAATTTTATTTAAGCGATATCTTCTTCAATGAAAGATAAAAATTTACTCACTAACCTCACCTCATTTGAACTTTTTTTACAAACATCCTAAAACACTTCAAAATTTTAATGAATTAAACTTGACTGCATTATTGTGTTATTATTAAAAGACACCAAACGTAACATTTACACTTGGTGTCTTTTATGCAAGTATTTTTTATTCAACAATTACTGTTCTTGTAACAATCGTTTGATTTCCAGCACGATCTGAAACTTCATAAATTATCTCATAAGTTCCTACCTCGTTTGTATTAACATTACCACTAACATGAATTTTTTCAGTAATATCTGCATCCATATTATCACGCGCTTTTGCACCAGGATCTACAAACTCTGCTCCTAATGGTACATACATAGGATTATCACCATTCAACGTAATTACTGGAGGTTCTGTATCAATATCAGGCCCATCATAATCAATATCATCTTCAGTAAATCTTTCTTTAGTAAATCCAAATTTAACCTCAATTTTTCTTCCAATTGCCGCATATTCATAATTATCAATATCTTGTCCTTCAATATAAATGTAAATTCGCATCTTGGTAACACTGTTAGGCGCAAGAGTAAATAGCGCTTCCCGATCGGTTCCACTTTTCATTTTATCAGTGTCAGTAAAATAATCAAACTTTTTTAATTTTGTACTATTAGTATAACCGTTAAACTCTTCACCATCATAAATATCAACATAATCATCTGAATGTATTTCATCAGCCACTGCATATGTAGGATAATAGACTCCATCAGTCAAAGGTTCACATGATTCACCATAAGAACTTGGGTCGTAAATATCTTGTCCAATTCTTTTCTTACATGATTTGTTATACCATTTAATTGCATTTTCAACGTGACTCGTATCATTTGGTTCCCAAATAGATGCATCACGACAAATTCCAGTTACTACTTCTGTATCTTGACAAGTAATCCCAATTATATCTTCCGGACTTGCTTGATTTGCATCAACACGACCTACTTGAGCAAATGCTACACGAACTGAATTTTCAATACCAGTTCCAGCAACTCCACCAACTGCTACATCCACAAAAGAATCATCCGCCAAATAAACAGCTTCTTCATCAAGGGGATTTAATTCTTTAATATATTTGCTTCCAGATTTATTTTTAATAAATAAATCAAAAACAACATATCCATCTTTTTCGTTTGGACCTGAATTATCAACTAAACTAGTCATTAAACGATAACCACCAGCAGTTGGCCTAAAGCTTGTTTTTTCGTATAATTTCAATCTTGAAGTTGAAGAATCCATTTCTCCAATTGTTGAAAGTGGAATCAAACCTTTTCCACCCCAACTATTAGTATGCCCTTCGTAGGAAACTTCATCTAATATATCTTTAGAAATTTCAACAGTTGTATCCCAATAAACACCATCAAGGGATAACAATAAGCTTTCTGTAGAAGCAATTTGAACATCAAAACTTGAAACATTTACTGTTCTCATACCGATAAACCAAGCATAAGTTGATATCATCAATAATATAGCTATTAGTGCACTTGATGCAATTAAACTTCTAATTCGCTTAGCCCGTTCAATACTCATATTTTTCATAATAATACTCCTTTTTTTATTTTTCCACAAATTCAGAATTAAAGTTCATTTGAATTTTAATTTCACCACCCAAAATGTTATCAGTACACTCTGGGTCACTTCCCTCTAACCATATAACAACGGTATATTTATCAATATCACCAGGTTTAAAATTTTGAACATGTTCCAATGCAACTAAATCATCAGACATAAACGGAATAGTTCCTGGTTCTGGGTTACCATCACTTCCCATTTTAGCATAAGTAACATATTCATCATTTTTATAAACGCGAATCCGTACAGCTTCATCAACATCACTTATTACATCAACTATTTCAATTTCAGTCCAATAATTTGAAATCATATCACCAATATTTTCAATATAAAAAGTATACGCTATATAATTTTCACCATTATGAGAACCACCAGGATGATCGTGCAAATTATCTGGAAGCCAACGATGAGAAATATTATCAAGTGATTCAATTGTCTCAGCCCGAAGTTCAGTTCTAAAAACTTTATATTCCGGATCATCATAAATAATAAGATTCCTTTGAAAATATAAATTTCTATCAAGAGTTATACTAAAATTACCACTATTATAAATTAATCCAACAATGGCATATGAAACAACCAATAACACCACTAAACCAAGCAGTGTCATTTTTGCCATTTTAGCAATCTTTTTCTTGCGCTGTACTCTACTCGCACTTATATTGATTCTATTACTTATGTTTTTCATATCTTCCACAATCCTTTATCCAGCTACTTTTTATCTTTATATTTATTATCTTTATTCTTAGGTTCCACTATTATATTTTTATTTTACCATACGAACACTTATTGTCAATAGAATTTAAAAAATTGTCGAATTATCCCATTAAAAAACTGTTAACTTTTCCGTTAACAGTTTATAATAGGGCTCTTATTCATCCAAGCTATCTACTACGTTAACTATTCTAAACTCTGTTTGACTGTTTCCTGCTTCATCTGTTACACGGTAATAAACAAGGTAAGTACCTAACTGATTCACATCTAAGTTTGAAGTATCAACAACAACATCAGCAGTAACATCTCTTTCTTTTTCTACCCAATTACCGTCTTCTTCAGCATAATATTTATCAGTAGCTGTAAAACCTGGATCTACATATTCAGAACCTTGTAGAATATCGATTTCTTTTTCACCATCTAATTGAATAACTGGTTTAGTCATATCAAGACCAGGTCCTAGATATTCAAGATCATCTGGTGTAAATCTTTCTTTAGTAAATCCAAATTTAACTGAAATTCTTTTACCAATCGATGCAAAATCATAATTATCAATATCTTGACCTTCAATCCAAATATAAACTCTTACCTTAGTAATACTATTTGGCGCTAGTGTCATGAATGCTGGACGATCAGTACCAGTTAAATTTTTCTCACTATCAGTGAAGTAATTATATGATTGTAATAATCCTGTTGGATTACTATCTGGATCATAAATATTATTCATATAACTGTTGAACCCATCATAAATATCAACATTCTTATTGTCGTCAATTACATCTCTTATTGCATAAGTTGGATAAGCGTTTCCATCTGCTATATTTAAACAAGGAGTATCTTTGTCATATGAAGATTCATCAGTCACATCATCACCTGTTCTTTGACGACAAGAAGTATCATACCAATTAATTGCGCCTTCAACGTGACTTGTATCATTTGGTTCCCAAATTTGTGCCGTTCTACAAATTCCTGTCACGCCATTAGCAATTGAAATATTTCCTTCACCTGCTGGGTCACAAGTAATTCCAATGATTTGTTCTGTTGTTGCTGTTTGGGCATTAACACGGCCAATTTGTGCAAATCCAACTCTTACAGAGTTTTCAATACCAGTGTTAGCAATTCCACCTTCGGCAACTGTAACAGCTGAATCAACTATTAAATAAATTGCTTCTTCGTCTAATTCATTCAAATCTGGAATGTAATGATTACCAGAAAAATTATGAATGAATAAATCAAAAACAACATATCCATCTTTTTCACTTTCACCTGATCCATAATTATTAACACGGCTTGCTAATAATCTGTATCCTCCTGGTGTTGGTGTCAAACTTGCTTTTTCAAACAGTTTCATTCTTGAAGCTTGAACATCCATTTCACCTACTGATGACATAGGAATTAATCCTTCGCCACCCCAACTGTTAGTATGTCCCTCATATGAAACTAAATCTAAAATATCTTCTGAAATATTGATTGTAGATTCCCATGTTTCACCATCAAGGGATAGCAATAAACTTTCAGTAGCTGCTATTTCAACGTCGAAACTAGAAACATTTACCGTTCTCATACCAACAAACCACGCATAAGTGGAAATTGATAGAAGAATGGCACTTAAAGTTGTAATAATCATCAGATTCTTAATACGTCTTAAACGGTGCTTACTTTGTCTTGGCATAAATTATTCTCTCTCCTTCTACCTATATTTTTTTGACAAGGGAAAGAAATAAACTTTTTATGAGTTATAAACAGCCGTCATTTATTACTCATAATACTCTTATTTCTTAAGAAGCATCCTCATTCACACTTCTACCCTCGTCTACTATACATTTATATTTTATCATACGCAATTAAATTGTCAATATCATTTGGAAACTTTTTTGTCGAAAATTATATATTATAATCAAAAATTTTTACTAATCACACTAAAAAACAGAAGACTATTTAATGCTTCTGTTATTTAATTTGATATCCCCTGTAAAAATATCTGTTAAATATCTAAAATATAGTTCTAAAAAATTGGCTTTCTCAATACTCTCTATTACTGTAATATTTATTCTTCTAATTACTTCATCATCTTCTTTCAATAATAATTCCCCTACTATATCTCCTTTTTTAATTGGTGCTTTTATCTTTTCTATTTCAATTTCATATGTTACATTTTTCTTTTGCATTCCTTTTTTATTTAAAACAGTCACATCTTCAGTTGGTACAACATCAACATATTTTTTCTTACCCTTTTCTACTTCTACCGTTCCTAAAACACTATCTTTAGAAAGCAATTGTTCTGTTTGATATTGCGCGAAAGCAAAATTAAGCATTTCTGATACTTCCGCATTTCTTGTTTTACTATCATCCAATCCCATTACCACCGCAATAAACCTTGTATTATCTTTTTTAGCTGTTGCTGTTAAACAATAACCCGCTTCTGCAGTATGTCCTGTTTTCAATCCATCAACACCATCATAAAAACGCACCAATTTATTCGTATTAACAAGCCAAATTTTTCTTGGCGTATCAATGCGCAAATAGTCTTCATAAATTGATGTGTATTTTAAAACTTCATCATATTTCACAAGTTCTCTTGCAAGTATAGCCAAATCATATGCTGTAGAATAGTGATTAGCCTCATCAAGACCATGCACATTTTTAAAATTTGTATTCTTCATTCCTAATTCTTTAGAGCGTTTATTCATCATCGATACAAAAGCTTCTTCAGTTCCATAAAGATATTCAGCAAGTGCCACTGAAGCATCGTTTCCACTAGCAATTGCAACCCCTTTAAACAAATCACGAACACTCATTTTTTCCCCAGTTTCAAGTAAAATCTGACTTCCTCCCATACTTGATGCATTTTCACTAGCCGTTACAATATCTTCCCAATCTATTACCTTATTTTTTATCGCTTCAACAACTAAGAGCATTGTCATCATTTTAGTCATAGAAGCAGGAGCATATTTTTCATGTGCATTTTTTTCAAAAATTATTTCACCAGTACTAGCTTCCATAAGAATCGCACTTTTTGATGTTTTAGCTAACCCTTCTTCAGCCAAAACAAAATTAAAAGGCACCATTAATATAACCATTGTCATTAATAATAAAAATAACTTTTTCATAATTCACCTCAATACACTTTATGTTATTTTGATAAATTTCATGAACCAATGTTGCATTCACTTCTAAAAAGGGGTATAATTTTATTG
Organism: Mollicutes bacterium; assembly: GCA_012521575.1. Classification (GTDB taxonomy): domain Bacteria; phylum Bacillota_I; class Bacilli_A; order RF39; family UBA660; genus DUPI01. The sequence continues at coordinate 719 of JAAYMD010000058.1, read as the reverse complement.
GTGATAGAATGAAACTTAGAAAAATTTTATATGTTCTAGTAATGATTGTTTTGATTTACGGTAGTTATCAATACATCGAATATAAAAACAGTACCCAATACAAACTAAAAGAGATCGGTTATTCAAAAGAGGAGATAACAATAATTATGAATAATTTACACGAAGATTCTATCAATTACTTATTAGAAAATGAATATAATGATCAAATCGCATCACTTATTAAAGAAAAATATTTTATAGAAGACAAACTTGAAGCATATTTGAAATATCACGCTGAAAACAAAGATAAATCATTAAGCGATGTTGTTAGTATCGTTAATGCTGGTGCGGATAAAGAGTTTTACACAAATATCCAAAAAACTGATTATTCAAAAGGTAACCTTATTTTAGTTAATAAATTTCACAAATTAGAAGAAGATTATGTAGTGGAAGATTTGGTACCAGTCAGTCTACAATACGCTTATGATGGTCATTATATCAAAAAAGAAGTATTAGAAAATTTTATAGATTTGTGGCATGACGCTAAAGAAAATGGGTTTACTATAATAATTAATTCTTCATATCGTGATTATGAATACCAAGAACAATTATACGAAAATTACTCGCGTGTACATGGAAGAACAGAAGCTGATACGTTTTCAGCAAAACCAGGACATTCTGAACACCAAACAGGTCTCGCAATTGATGTAGCAGCTTATGGATCAAATATTGATGATTTT
>JAAYMD010000057.1 GCA_012521575.1 Mollicutes bacterium | reverse complement strand
TTACTGAAGCTGGCAATTTAGCTTTAGTACATTTTGGGGATGGAACAGCCCTTTGAGCGTGGGTAAACTTGCTCCGATTGGAGTATTGACCACGAAGCCACCACCTCTATAGGTGGAGGTAGTTCACAACAAGTGTTGTTTATAATTAAAGAGGGGATAAAATGTCGAAAAATAAAAATACTTTTTTAATTGTCGTTTTGTTTTTTTCTCTTATAATCGGTTTTGTGGCACTATATTTTGGAACAGTAGGAGAATATAGACAAAATTTAAAAATAAAGGGATATACCAAAACGCAAGGAACATTCACAGGGATTATACCAATCAATGATAATGCTTATAAGTTAATGTATACGTATGTCGTAAATGGGGAAACCTATACTGTTAGTACCGAATCTAGCACTGACGTAGTACCTCAAACAGGATCAACCGATACTGTTTATTATGATCCACATAATCCTAGTGATGCGATTGTGTTTGAAGCACGCTCATATATTTCTTTAATTGCATTCGCCCTTGTTTTAGTTTTAGTACCATTAGCAATATTAATTCCATTATTATTCGAAAGTAAAATTAGAACCAAAAATATTAATCAATATAAAAAACAAACACTTATAAGCGGTTTAATACTTTTGGTATTGGGTATTACATTTTATAGTCTGTTATCTATGGAAATTATGACGCTTTCTTTGACCAAAAATTTTCAAGCGTATGGAATTAGTATTTTTGTCCCGTTTATAACAATTGCCCTTGGAATTTATACAATTAAAGATGCTTTGTTTGTTAAACCATTAAAATAATTCAAAAGTTAAAGGTACTAATCTTTTTTTACTGTTGTATATGTAGATAATTTTATAAAAATAAAAAGTAAACGTTCTTAAGTAAAGTATTCGTTTACTTTTTTTCTTTTATAATTTTTACAAATTCTTCATAAAACAGATCATCCGGTTTTAAATTGAACAATGCAGCAATTTTTACAGCCATTTCATATGATAATCGTCGTTTTTTGTTTTCTAATTGCCAATAATAGGTTTTGCTAATATTTAACATATCTGCCATGTCTTGAAAAGTATAATTTTTTTCGGTCCTGTATTGTTGCAATTTTATCATAACATAACCACCACCATAATATATTATAAGTTAACCACAAGATAATTTCAAGTAAAAGCGTTAATTTCAAGTTAACTTTATTGTAAAGAAGTGTCCGGTAGTATATAATATTAACTGATAGATAACAGGAGGGCACTATGATTATAGGAGAAAGGTTAAAAAAAGCTCGTATAAGTAAAGGATTATCACAAGCTGAATTAGGAAAACTTGTAGGTGTTTCTAAAGTTTCCATTTGTGGGTATGAAAATGGTATGCGAACACCTAGTTTTGCTGTTTTGGTTAAAATAATTAATGCTTTAGATGTTGATTTAGAATTTTTACTTGGATACGATGTGCCAGTTATTACTGAAGAAAATGAAGAATACCGTATTATGCTAGCCAAAGAAGATTTGGAAATAATAAATGAAATAAAAAAACATCCAGCTTTGTATAATAAATTGGTAAAATCACCAAAACGAATGGTTGAAATAATAAATAGACAAATGACAAATTAAGGATTCTTAATTTGTTTTAATTTCTTTATAATTCATGATATAATTATATTAGGTGGTACAATGAATATATTAAAAATAATTGAAAAGAAAAAAAATAAGCAAAAATTAACACGGGAAGAATTAGAATATGTTGTTTTCGGGTTTTTAAATAATGAAATTAAAGACTACCAAATGAGCGCTCTTTTAATGGCGATTGTAATAAATGGGATGAGTGATGAAGAAACAATAAACCTTACCGATATAATGCTAAAAAGCGGAGATGTAATCGATTTGTCAAAAATTGATGGCGTTGTAGTTGATAAACATTCGACCGGTGGAGTTGGTGATAAAACAACACTTATTTTAGCCCCACTTGTTGCTTCATGTGGAGTACCTATTGCTAAGATGAGTGGCAGGGGGCTTGGTCATACGGGAGGTACTATCGATAAATTAGAAGCCATCCATAATTTCCAAGTAGATATGCAAAATGATGCATTCATAAATCAAGTTAATGAAATTAAATTAGCACTAGTTAGTCAAAAGGGTAACCTTGTACCGGCGGATAAAAAGATTTATGCTCTTCGTGATGTAACCGGAACAACTTCTTCCATTCCCTTAATAGCATCAAGTATTATGAGTAAAAAACTAGCTAGTGGTGCCGGAAAGTTTGTTCTTGATGTAAAGGTTGGCAGAGGAGCATTTTTAAAAACACTTGAAGATGCAAGAAAACTAGCCAAATTGATGACTAAGATAGGTAAAGAAAATAATAAAGAAACCATATGTGTTTTAACTAATATGAATGAACCACTTGGGAAAGCTATTGGCAATGGTGTTGAAGTATTCGAAAGTATAGAGTTTTTAAAAGGAAATTATACATCTGATTTATATGATGTGGTTATGACTCTTGCATCCATTATGGTGAGTGTCGGAAAAAATATTGATATTAAAGATGCTTTGGCAGAAGTTAAAGAAAGTTTAGAAAGTGGACGGGCTTATCAAAAATTTTTAGAAATGGTAAAATATCAGGGGGGAGATATTAATAAAATTGCTATTTCAAAAAAAGTTCATTCTATTAAAAGTAACAAAACAGGATATATTAATAAAATAGATGCTTTAAAAATAGGTAATATTGTCAAACAACTAGGTGGTGGTCGTGTTTACAAGGAAGAGCAAATTGATTTAGGAGTAGGAATTGTTTTAAATAAAAAAGTTGGAGATTATGTTTTAGAAAACGAAGAATTGTTGAAGGTATATTATGGAAAAAAAGATGTTAAAGTTCAAGAAATAATTGATTGTTTTGAAATTGATGTTGTTCCTATAGAAAAAGAACCATTAATTTACGAAATAATAAGATAATTATTAAGGAAAATTATAATTTTTAGAAAGATGTTAAAATATTTTTGACATCTTTTAAGACACTATATATTAACAAAAGGAGAGTGAAAAAGTGTTATATCCATCAATTGATAAAATATTTCAAAAAATTGGTTCAAAATATTTATTAGTTAATGTTGTAGCAAAAAGAGCAAAAGAAATGAGAAAAACTGGTCATTATCAAATGCCAGAGGAAGAATATAAATTGAAAAAAAATATTGGAAAAGCATTAGAGGAAATTGCTAATGACATGATTATTATAAAAGAAGAAGATAAAAATAAAGGAAAATAACCATTTTCAAAAGCGGTTCTTTTTTTTCTTGTTTCAAGAACGTTTGTTTGGTATAATTGTTATGGTGATATCATGCGTGTTAAAAAAATAAAAAAAATGAAAAGTGGTAAATATAAGCTTGTTATTGAAGGAAGCAATGATATAGTTACATATGATGAAGTTATTTTAAAAAACAACCTCCTTTCTCAAAAAGAAATAGATGAAGAATTATTATTGAAAATAAATATTGATACAGATTATTATGATATTTATATGAAAGTAATCAAATATATTCAAATAAGACTTAGAAGTGAAAAGGAAATTATGAAATACTTAGAAAAATTTAAATTAGATGAAGTAGAAAAAAATAAAATTATTGAACAATTAAAACAAATTGGTTTAATCAACGATTTTGTTTTTGCTAAGGCATATATTTCTGATAAACTAAATTTAAGTAATTATGGACCAAATAAAATAAAACAGGATTTAGCAAACTATGATATTGATAATACAATAATAGAAGAGTTAATTTGGGATATCGATGAAAGAGAAGTTTATGAAAAATTGTATAAATTGATGGAAAAGAAAATATTAAACAATAAAAAATATTCGAAATATCAATTAAAACATAAACTTTTGCATGAATTTGCTAATTTAGGATATCAAACCGAAATGATTAATGATATTTTTGAAAAACTTTATGTAGAAGATAATAATATTATCAAAAAAGAATATGAAAAAATATATAATAAATTAAAAACTAAATATAGCGGTAATGAACTTTTTTATAAAATAAAACATAAATTATATCAAAAAGGATTTAGTAGTGAGGAAATAGATGATCTTTTCAATGATATTGTGGAATAAATTTTATTAATGTTATATTGTAAATTAAAAAACAGTATTTTCTTGATACTGTTTTTTTTTTTATGTAAAAAAAAGAAGTTTATCATTTTTGAAATAAACTTCTTAATTTCCCATATTTTAATTTTTGGTATTTAATAAACTGATATTGGCTTCATAAGTAGTTTTAAGGTTTGTATCGAAAAATTCTAAATTATAACTTTTTCTAACTTCTGCCCAAGCTACTTGTGTTGGATTGGTTGTTGCATCATTCATTTTTTCTGCTACTAATTCATCAACAATCATATCTTTAACTTCTTCTAAGCTTGGTTTTTCATCTTGTTTAACTTTCAAAATGACATGATAACCATATGTGGTTTTAACTGGAGTTTTTGTATATTCACCTTCTTCAAGCTCTAGTGATGCTTCAAAAAATTCAAGTACGTGTGTGTCTTTTGAAACATCTTTAATTAAACCACCATCTTCTACACTACCTGTATCATCTGAATATTCTTCAACTAAATCTTCAAAATTCGCACCTTCATCTAATTTTGCAATTACTTCTTCTGCGCGTTTTTTTGCTTCTTCAATAGCTTCTTTTTGTTCTTCATCATTATCTTTTTGTTCTGGTTTAATTAAGATGTGACGAACATCCATTTCTCCAAAAATTTCTTCTTCATAATATGTTTCAATTTCCTTATCGGTTAATTGCTCTTTATAGTAGTTTTCTGCAACTTTTTGAATTTTAATCCCTATAATAATCTCATCTAATAATTCGTCTTCATCATTAAAACCATAACTTTTTAACGCTTGTTGAAAATCTTGTCCAGTGCTTTCAAAATTATATCTAATTTGTTCTAATTGAGCATCTGCTTTATCAATTATATCATCGTTAGTTTCAATTTCATTTTCAGCAATAAATTTATCTATTAAATTTATTAATGCTGAAGTTTTATTTTGGTTATCAAAAGCATCATAAAGATCTTCAACTGTAATGTCTTTGCCATCAATTCTAGCAACTAATTCTTGACCGTTGGCCAATTTTGGAACTTTGTTACAACCAGTTAAAACTATTAAACATACAATCATTAGTAACCCTAAAATTTTATTTTTCATATCAATAACTCCTTTCACATCATAATTATAATGATATCAAAAAAATACGAAAAAGACAATAATTTAGTAAAAGTAATCACATAAATGTAAAAATTCCATAAAATAATGTGAAAAGAGAAAAAGGAGGCATGACTATGTATAGTACTGGTATATCTGGTGCGGCTATTGTTTTAGTATTATTTATTCTATTAATTATCATCCTTGGAGCTTATATTTAGTGATAGGAGGTGCTTTTAATGTCTAGTCCAGAATCTTGTAAAAAACCAATACATCATCATGGTTATGGATATATAGTTATTATTGTTCTATATATTTTATTAGCTATTATACTAGGATCGGCACTTTGTTACTAAAAGAGGGAAAACCTCTTTTTTTTGACTAATTGACATAAAATTGTGGAAAAGTACTTTACAAAATTCAATTTAAGATGTAAAATAGTGGTACACAGTGGTAGACCGTGGGAGAAAGTGGGTGATTTCCATGTTTATGGGAGAATACCATCATAGTATTGATGATAAAGGGAGATTAATTATCCCATCGAAGTTTCGTGAAGAACTTGGTGAACGCTTTATTATTACACGAGGTTTAGATAATTGTTTGTTTATTTATCCCATGAATGAATGGAATCACATTATTGAAAGATATAAGCAACTACCTAATACGAAAGATGCTAGAAACTTTATGCGCTTTTTTCTATCGGGTGCTACTGAATGCGAATTTGACAAACAAGGACGCATTAAAATTCCTGCTCCATTAATCACAGCTGCACATCTTGAAAAAGATTGTATCATAATAGGGGTAAGTGAACGATTAGAAGTATGGAGCAAAAAGAATTGGGAAGAATTTATTGCAGCCAACGAGGATAGTTTGTCAGACATAGCTGATAATTTATTTGCCAACAATTTAAATATTTAAGGTGATACAATGCATGAAAGTGTAATGTTAGACGAAACCATTAAATATTTAAATTTGAAAGACACTAGCACCGTCATTGATATGACGTTAGGATATGCGGGGCATAGTAGTGAGATTCTTAAAAGAATAAAAAGGGGTTTTCTATTCGCCTTTGACCAAGATGACGGTGCTATTTTGGCAAGTAAATTAAAATTAAGTGAAATTGGAAATAATTTTGAAATTATTAAAAGTAATTTTGTTCATATCAAAAAAGAATTAAAAAAAAGAAATATCGAAAAAGTTGATGCTATTTTGTTTGACTTAGGTGTATCTAGTCCACAATTAGATACTCCTGAACGTGGTTTTAGTTTCCATGAAGATGCGAAACTTGATATGCGAATGGATCAAAGTGAAAATTTATCAGCATACGAAGTTGTTAATAGTTATTCTTATGAGAAATTAGTTGATATATTTTTAAAATATGGAGAAGAAAAATATGCACATTCAATAGCCAAAAATATAGTAGAAGCAAGAAAAGAAAAAGATATATATTCAACATTAGAATTAGTTGAAATAATCAAAAGAAGTGTACCTGAAAAATATAAGCGCGGAAAACATCCTGCTAGAAAAGTTTTTCAGGCAATTAGAATTGAAGTTAATAATGAATTAGAAGTTTTTGAAAAAGCATTAAAAGATTCTTTAGATCTTTTAAATGTTGGAGGAAGAATTTGTGTTATTACTTTTCATTCGTTAGAAGATCGAATTTGTAAAAATATTTTTAAAAAGTATTCAAGTATAGATAAAAAATTAGCTAAATTACCAATAATTCCAGAAGAATACCAACCAAAATATAAAATAATTGCCGCAGTTGCGCCAAGCGATGAGGAAATAAATCGCAATAATCGGGCAAGAAGTGCTAAATTGAGAGTAATTGAAAGAATAAAAGAATAAAAAGGGGCGATGCTATGAAAACCAAAAGAAAAATTCGCATCAAATTTACTAAACTCGAAAAAATTTTATATACAACTGCACTTTTTTGTCTTGCTGGGACAACCATTTTTAAAATTTTTTTAGGCGCACAAATTGGACATCTAAATATAAGTGTTGAAAAATTAAAATATGAAATTGACCTTCAGGATAAAAAAGTTGAAAGTTTAACGATGAAAATAAATGAACTAACATCATTTGATAAAGTAAAAGAAATAGTTACATCTATGGGACTTGCATATAACAATGAAAATATTATTGATGTCGAATGAAAAATAGTTGAGGTGGGTTATGAAAAAAGGAAATAGAATAAATAAAAATTGGAATGTACCAGATAAAATATTTACGATATTTCTTTTTTTAATGATCATTTTATACGCTCAACTATTTCGTTTGTCTGTTTTTCCAACGGTTGATGGCATTAATATAGATGAATTTGCTAAGAAGAGAAACACTGAATCCAGAAAATTATATGCTACAAGGGGCCAAATTTTAGATAGTGAAGGAAATGTTCTTGCTTTAAATGTTTCATCATATACAGTTATTGCATATCTTGATGAAAGTCGCACAACAAATCCTGATAGGCCATATCATGTTGTTGATAAAGAAAAAACAGCCGAATTACTAGCACCAATTCTTGATATGGATAAAGATTATATCTTAGGACTTTTAAATCAAGATTTATATCAAGTTGAACTTGGACCAGGTGGACGTGATATTAGTGAACTTAAAAAAGATGAAATTACTAATTTGAATTTACCGGGTATTGATTTTATTGAAAAGTATAAAAGGTTTTATCCTAATGGTGATTTTGCATCATATATTATTGGGTATGCAAAAACATATGAAAATATTTTAAAAACTGAATATGGTAATAAGATAGAATATGAAATTGTTGGAGAATTAGGAATTGAAAGTCAGTATAATGATATATTAAAAGGAACTGATGGTAGCCTTGTTTTTCAACGTGATCGTCATGGTTATAAAATTCCTGATACAAAAGAAATAAGAATAGATGCTATTGATGGAAAAAATATTTATTTGACTTTAGATGCAACCATTCAAAGATTTGTTGAAACAGAAGTTAAAGATCTTTATGATAACTACCAGCCTGAATGGGTTCAACTGCATGTGATGGATGCTAAAACAGGAAAAATTCTTGCCTCATCTTCAGCGCCATCTTTTGATCCCAATATTCTTAACATCGTTAATTATGAAAATCCATTGATTTCTTATGTTTTTGAACCTGGTTCAACAATGAAAACATATACATATATGTGTGCGATGGAAAAGGGCACATATAAAGGAGAAGAACTATACAAATCAGGAAAAATTAATATTGATGGTGATGTTATAAGTGATTGGAACGGAGTTGGATGGGGTGAGATTACTTTTGATAAAGGTTATGAATATTCCAGTAATATCGCTATTGCTAAATTATTAGAAACTGCCATTGATAAAGATGATTTATATGATTGTTTGGTCAAATATGGTTTTGGTGCTAAAACGGGGATTGAACTTCCACGTGAACTTGCCGGTTCTTTAGAATTTTATTATCCAATAGAAGTTGCAAATGCGGGATTTGGTCAAGGAATTACTACCACAGCCATCCAACATTTACAAGCTTTAACAATGATTGCTAACAAAGGTATAATGTTAAAACCATATATTGTTGAAAAAATAGTTGATCAAAATACAAATGAAGTAGTATATGAAGGAAAAGTAAAAAAAATAAAAAATGTTGTTTCTGAAGAAACTGTCAATAAAATAAAAGAATTAATGTATAATGTTGTTAATGGTACAGATGAAGGCACAACAGGTATGGCATACAAGATTGAAGGATTCGATGTAATTGGTAAGACTGGTACGGCACAAATTTATGAAAACGGTAGATATTTATCTGGATATAATGATTATATTTTCTCCTTTTCTGGTATGTATCCTAAAGATGATCCCGAAATTATTATTTATGGTGCTGTAAAACGACCAGAAACTGGACGTGGTACAAGTTTATCTATAGCAGTCAAATCACTGATGAAAAATATAGCAAAATATAAAAACATGTTCAGTGAGCAAAAAAATGAAACATCAATTGTAAAATATGAAATGCCATCATTTATTAATAAAAATGTTGAAGAAGTAAAAGAAAGTTTATTAGATAAAAAAATTGAACCTGTTATTTTAGGAAATGGTAATCGGATTGTTAAACAGTATCCTAATCAAAACAGTGAAATTTTAACATATGATAAAGTATTTTTACT
>JAAYMD010000056.1 GCA_012521575.1 Mollicutes bacterium | reverse complement strand
TTTAAATGAAATTATTGTTTTAGGTAAAAAAATTCTTGAGATTGTCTACATTTTTGTCTTTATTTTAGGTTTTTATGCAATTACTATTTTACTTAAAGAATTAAATGTATTTGGTTTTATCATTAAAACTTTAGAAATTATTTCACCACTTTTTATTGGAATTGTTGTAGCGTGGCTTTTTGATCCTTTTGTTAAATGGTTAAAACAAAAAGGAGTAAAAAGAATTTTTGGGGCATCAATTGCATACATTTTAATTATTCTTGGTTTTATTATATTAATGGATGCGATTATACCACTTTTTTTAGAGCAAGTAAATGATTTTGCTAAAAGTGTTCCATCAATAATTGCAACTATTTCTTCATGGATTGACAATATTTTTGCGAGTTTATCAAAAATGAGCAATTTAAATTTAAATCCTGTTCGAACCGAAGTCTTTGCAACTTTTGAACAAATTGCAATGGAACTTCCAAGTACTTTGCCGAAAACTGTAGTAAATTTTTTAGCAACATTTTTCTCAGGCCTTGGAATATTTATTATTGGTCTTATCATTGGTTTTTATCTGCTTGTTAGTTTTGATAGTTTCAATGATAGTATTATTACATTTTTACCAAATAAATTTAGAAATGATACTCGTGATTTATTAAATGAACTAAACACTTCAATGAGAAAATTTGTTCGCGGAACACTTCTAGCTGCCCTACTAATTTTTATAATTACGACAATAGGGTTTTATTTAGTAGGTCTTAAAGGTGCTCTTATATTTGGTCTTTTCTGTGGAATTACTAATGTTATTCCAATTGTTGGACCATATATCGGTGGGATTCCGGCTGTAATTGTGGGTTTTTCTCAAAGCATCCAAATTGGAATTTTTGTATTATTAATAATTGTGGTTGTTCAATTTGTAGAAGGTAACTTTTTACAACCATTATTAATGAGTCGCATGGTTAAACTACATCCTGTTATTATCATGGTTGGTCTTTTGATTTTTGGTTATTATTGGGGGATTATTGGAATGATGCTTGCAACCCCAATTGTAGCGGCAATTAAATCGATTTTTGATTATTTTAATGAAAAATTTCAATGGATAGAAATTCATGATTAAAGAAGGTGATATATATGGATATAGAAATAAGAAAAGAACAAGCAAAAGTATATATTTTATCGGGTAAAGCGCGTGTTGGAAAAGACACAATTGCTAATATGATAAAAAAAATATGTGAAGAAAATAATCTAAAACACATTAATTTACAATACAGTTCATATCTAAAAGAATATGCAAAAAAAATAAGCGATTGGGATGGAAGAGATGAAACAAAACCCCGCGCTTTACTTCAATATTTAGGAACAGAATTAATAAGACAGCAAATAGATGAATTATTTTTCATTAAAAGAATATGCGCAGATATTGAAGTTTACTCCAAGTTTTTTGATGTTATTACGATAAGTGATGCTAGATACAAACTAGAAATAGATGTACCAAAAGAAAAATTTGAAAATGTTATTTCTATTTCTGTGATTCGTCCAAATATGGAAAGCGCATTAAGTTCAAAAGAGCAACAACACTTATCAGAAATTGATTTAGATGATTATGACAAATATGACTATAAAATTATTAATGATGGTACATTAGAAGATTTAGAGAAAAAGGTAAGGGAATTTATGAAAAAAGAATTAGGGAAAGAAAAAGAAATGAAAATGAATGAAGAATTTGCTAGTGAAATTACTAATATGGAAATAAAAAAACGATTAAGTCATGATGAAATGCGAAACATGTGGTTTGATTTTTGGAAGAGCAAAGATCATGATATTATTCCAAGTGCGCCATTAGTACCAATTAATGATCCAACTTTACTTTGGATTAACGCTGGAGTTGCGCCTTTGAAAAAATATTTTGATGGAAGTGAAGTGCCAAAAAATCGTCGAATGGCAAGTTGTCAAAAATGTATAAGAACTAACGATATTGAAAATGTTGGTAAAACTGCACGCCATGCGACTTTCTTCGAAATGCTTGGTAACTTTTCAATCGGAGATTATTTTAAAAAAGAAGCTATAAAGTGGTCATGGGAATTTTTAACTGATGAAAAATGGTTGAATTTTGATAAAGAAAGATTATATGTAACAATTTATCAAGATGATGAAGAAGCTTATAATATTTGGAGAGAAGTTGGGGTTCCAGAAGAAAGAATTATTAGGCTAAAAGATAATTTCTGGGAAATTGGACCAGGGCCTTGTGGTCCATGTAGTGAAATTTTCTATGATCGTGGAGAAAAGTATGATCCAGATAATTTAGGAATTAAATTATTACAAGACGACATTGAAAATGATCGTTTTATAGAAATATGGAATAATGTTTTTAGTATGTATAATGCTTGTGAAGGTGTAAAAAGAGAAGATTATAAAGAGCTTCCAAGTAAAAATATTGATACTGGTATGGGGCTTGAAAGAATTTTAACTATTTTACAAGGTGTTGATACGATTTATGATACAGATGCTGTTTTACCAATTATTAATAGAGTTTCAGAAATTACTGGACACGAATATAATGGTGAAATGCCATTTAAGGTAATTGCAGATCATATTCGTGCGCTTACATTTGCTTTAGCTGATGGAGCTAGTTTTGGAAATCATGGTCGAGATTATGTTTTAAGAAGATTACTTAGAAGAGCTGTTCGCTATGGTAAAAAATTAGGCGTTGAAGAACCATTTATTTATAAATTGGTACCTACTGTTGTAGATGTTATGAAAGTATCGTATCCGTATTTGAAAGATCATGAAAAAAAAGTTATGGATAAGATAAAAAAAGAAGAAGAATTATTCCATAAAACTTTATTAGATGGTGAAAAGAAACTAAATGAAATAATGGAAGCTAGCACTAATAAAACAATTAGTGGTGCGGATGCTTTTAAATTATATGATACTTATGGATTTCCATTTGAGTTAACACTTGAAATTGCTGAAGAACGAGGATTTTCCGTATCTAAGGAAGAGTTTGATGAATATATGAAACACCAACAAGAACAAGCCCGCCTTGCGCGTGAAGAAGTTAGTAGTATGAATTTACAAAATGAAGACTTAATTAATTTTAAAGAACCAAGCACTTTTGTTGGATATGATACTTTAGAAGTTAAAACTAAAATCATTGGCTTATTTGATGGCGATAAAATGGTTAATACTTTAACTAATAAAGGTTATGTTGTTTTAGAAAAAACGCCATTTTATGCTGAAGCTGGTGGACAAGTATCAGATAAAGGGGTTTTAATAATCAATAATGAAAAAATTAAAGTAATTGATATGTTTAAAGGGACTAACGGTCAACATTTTCACCATATTGAGTTTGAAGGAAATATTAATGTTGGTGATGAAGTAATTGCCATAGTTGATGAAAAAATAAGAAATAAAATTAAGAAAAACCACAGTGCCACTCATCTTCTACAAAAAGCACTTCGTCAAGTTTTAAGTGAAGAAGTAATGCAAGCTGGATCAAGAGTAGATGATAAAAACTTAAGATTTGATTTTACGTATGATGGAAAAATAAGCGATGAAGATTTAATTGAGGTAGAACGATTAGTTAATGAAAAAATTAAAACTAATGCTGATGTTATAACTGAAATTATGAGTTTAGATGAAGCAATTAAAAAAGGTGCAATCGCACTTTTTGAAGAAAAATATGGCGATAAGGTGCGAGTTTTAACAATTGCTGATTCAATTGAACTTTGCGGTGGAACACATGTTTCAAATGTTTCAGAAATTGAAAGATTTGCGATTAAAAATATTGAAACCAAAGGAAATAATTTATATCGTATTGAAGCTGCAACAGCAGATAACATTGAAGCAGAACTTTTTGAGGCTATAAAGCCATATAATGACAG
>JAAYMD010000055.1 GCA_012521575.1 Mollicutes bacterium | reverse complement strand
GAATTTATAGAAGATGTTGTAAGAGATAATAATCATTATCGACCAAGTTATGCCTTAAATTATAAAACCCCAATTGAATATAGAATTCAACTAGGGTTTAAATAGTGTTTTTTATGTGTCTACTTTTATTTTATCAGTTCATTAATACACCTATTTTTTGAATAATTATTAATTAATTTATCGATTATTAAAATTATTTATTTAGAATTGTGCTGTAAACTATTTTGTAAAATTATTGTAATTATTATAAAAGTTAAACATTAAATAATTTAAAACCATATATAAAAATGATATAATAAATATGTAATAGAAAGGATAGATAAAATGAAAATTAAAAATATTATCGGACGTGAAATATTAGATTCAAGAGGAAATCCTACTGTTGAAGTAGATGTTATTTTGGATAACGGCATTGTAGGTAGGGCAAGTGTTCCTTCGGGAGCATCTACTGGGTCTAAAGAGGCGCTTGAATTACGTGATAACGATAAAAGATTTCTAGGAAAAGGTGTTTTGAAAGCAGTTAATAATGTTAACGAAATCATTAGACCTAAATTAATTGGAATGGATGTTACTAATCAACAATTGATTGATAAAACATTAATTGAATTAGACGGAACTAAAAACAAAAGTAAATTGGGCGCAAATGCAATTTTGGCTGTATCTTTGGCATCTTTACGTGCTGCAGCACTCTACCATAATAAACCGTTATATAAATACATAGGTGATGGTAAGAATCTTCCAGTTCCAATGATGAATATTATAAATGGTGGTGCACACGCTGATAACAATCTTGATTTTCAAGAATTTATGATTATACCGCAAGGAGATACTATTAAAAAGCGAATTAGAATTGGAGCAGAAGTATTTCATACTTTAAAAAAAGTATTAAAAGAAAAAGGGTATAATACAGCCGTAGGTGATGAGGGCGGCTTTGCGCCAAATTTAAAAAGTAATCGTGAAGCATTAGATTTAATTTGTGAAGCTATAAATAAAGCAGGATATAAATTAAAAGATGATGTTGCTCTTGCATTAGATGTGGCCGCTAGCGAATTTTATCAAGATGGAAAGTATATTTTAAAAGGAGAAAACAAAGAATTAACTAGCGAAGAACTTGTTAACTATTATGTAGAATTGGTAAATGAGTATCCAATTATTTCGATTGAAGATGGGCTTCATGAAACTGATTATGAAGGCTTCAAGTTACTTACCGAAAAACTAGGACACATTCAACTAGTTGGTGATGATTTATTTGTGACAAATAAAGAAATTTTTATTGATGGAATTAATAGAGGAATATGTAATGCTATTTTAATAAAAGCAAATCAAATAGGAACAGTAACCGAGACATTAGAAACAATAAAAATTGCTAAAGAAAACAATTATCGCACGATTATCTCTCATCGAAGTGGTGAAACAGAAGATACTTTTATTGCGGATTTTGCAGTTGGACTTGATCTTGGCCAAATCAAAACAGGGTCACTTTCTAGAACAGATCGTGTAAGTAAATATAATCAATTAATAAGAATTGAAGAAGAGCTAGAAAATTAAAAAGAAAATACAAGCATTATATTATAATATTTTAGTGGAAATGTTTCTTATTTAACTGTAAATAACAAAATAGTATTCTATAATAAAAACTGTCCGATTAAAAGTTGACAGTTTTTAATTTTGTTGTTTTGATTGTCAATGGTAAAAGAAATGTCATTTCATTGAAGAATGCCTATTATTGTGCTATAATTAAAACATAGAGCAGGGGAGGAAAAACATGGCAAAAAAGAAAAAAAAGAAAGATGAACACAAAAAACAACCCAATTATTATACTGAACTTTTAGGGCTATTTTATATTGTTCTTGCTTTAATAGGGCTAGGGCACTTTGGTATTGTAGGTAATTTAATAACCTCTTTTGCTGCCTTTTTAGTAGGAACATGGTACCATGTTTTATTAGTCATGATTTTAATTATTGGCATTTATATGATGGTAAAAAGGGAAAAGCCTAATTATTTTACTACTAAATTATTGGGTTTATATATACTAATTATAGCTATTTTATTGTTTTCACACTTAAATTATATTAAAGACACTGATTTAAAAGGTTGGGGCGTTATTCTTGCAACGGTTGAAAATTTTATGAGGATGATTTCTTCTACGGCTGATATTCAAGGCGGAGGAATAATTGGGGCATTAATTGCTACCATTGGTGTTAAATTATTAGATTATGAAGGCACTTTTATTGTTGCTTGGACTTTAGCTATTTGTGGTTTTGTAATGTTTACCGGAATTACCATTGCTGATATTTTTTCTAATTTTAATAGCAAATTAAAAAATATTATTGGTAAATTTAAAAAGAATAAAATTAAAGAAGATATCAAAAAAGCTGAAGATGAGTTTGAAAAAGACAAGAAAATTGTTATTACTAGTGTTGATGAATTAGTAAATGCTTCCGATAATAAAGAACCGGAAAAAGAAAAAGTAGAACCTTCTAAAACAAATAGTGAGCCTCCAAAAGAAAATTTAAAAGGCTATCTTTTGCCCGCAATTTCTTTGTTATCACCACCTAAAAAACCTACTAATAATGAAAACCATGAGCCTGTTAAAGATAATGTTAAGTTATTAGAACAAGTATTAGCAGATTTTGACATTCATGGAAAGGTTGTTGCTGTAAATATAGGACCCGCCGTTACTCAATATGAATTAGAAATCAAAGCGGGAACAAAAGTCAATAAAATTTTAAGTATTCATCGCGAAATAGCGCTCGCTCTTGCGGCCAGAGATGTTCGTATTCAAGCACCAATTCCTGGAAAAAACACCATTGGGATTGAACTTCCAAATAAGTCCGTGTCAATGGTAACTGTCCGAGAAATTTTAGAAAAAATTCCCAAAAAATTAGATGATACTAAATTACTAGTAGCACTAGGAAAAGATATAATGGGTAAACCTATTTATTTTGATATAAATAAAGCGCCACACTTATTAGTAGCCGGTGCAACCGGTAGTGGTAAATCAGTATGTATTAACAGTATGATTGTTTCGTTATTAATGCGAACAAAACCTAATGAAGTAAAATTATTATTAGTTGACCCTAAAAAAGTTGAATTAAGCATGTATAACGGGGTACCCCATTTACTTACACCAGTTGTTACTGATCCTAAACTGGCTAATGTTGCTTTAAAAAAGATTGTGGCGGAAATGGAAAGAAGATACGAGCTTTTTAGTGAAAGCGGTACTAAAAACATTGCTGGTTATAATACATATGTTGAAAAAACAAATGCTAAATCAAGTGACGGTGAAAAATTACAAAAATTACCATATATAGTTGCTATTATAGATGAGTTAGCAGATCTTATGTTAGTTGCTGCCAAAGAAGTAGAAGATTCGATTTTACGAATTACTCAAATGGCAAGAGCAGCCGGAATTCATTTGATTGTAGCAACCCAAAGACCGTCTACAGATGTTATTACCGGTTTAATCAAAGCTAATATTCCATCAAGAATTGCTTTTGCCGTTAGTAGTAGTATTGATTCAAGAACTATTCTTGATATGACGGGAGCCGAAAAACTGTTAGGAAAAGGGGATATGTTATTTTTACCAATGGGCGAAAATGTTCCTGTCCGTGTTCAAGGAACCTTTATTTCTGAAGAGGAAATTAAAGCTGTTGTCGATCACACTATTTCACAACAAAAAGCGCAGTATGATGAAACCTTATTAATGACTGAAGAGGAGTTAAATGCAACTACAATGGTTGAAGGGACAGATGCTAGTGAAGAACCTTTATATAACGAGATTGTAGAATTTGTGATTAAGGAAGGAAAGGCAAGTACTTCATTAATCCAAAGAAGGTTTCGTTTAGGATACAATCGAGCTGCTAGAATTATTGATATGATGGAAGAAAGAGGTATTATTGGACCTAGTCAAGGATCAAAACCGCGAGAAGTTTTAGTAAAACTTGAATCAAAAGATGATGAATAATGAAAGTGATATTTAAGTGAATAAACAGAAAAGTTTATTCCTTTTTCTTGTTTGTCAAGTATTAAAAACGTGTGTTATAATTAAAGTGGTGATATAATGACAAAATATGATGAAAGTTCGATAAAAATATTAGAAGGTCTTGAAGCAGTAAGAAAAAGACCAGCTATGTACATAGGATCAACCGATAAAAGAGGTCTTCATCATTTAGTATGGGAAATTGTTGATAACAGTATTGATGAAGTTATTAATGGTTATGGAAAAAAAATAAAGGTAATTATAAATGAAGATAAAAGTATTACTGTTGAAGATGAAGGAAGAGGAATACCTGTTGGAATGCATCCTTCAGGTCGACCAACACCTGAGGTTATATTTACTGTTCTTCACGCTGGCGGAAAGTTTGAGACAGGTGGATATAAAGTATCAGGAGGCCTTCATGGAGTTGGTGCTAGTGTTGTAAATGCTTTAAGTAAATGGATGGAAGTAACTATAAAAAGAGATGGTTATGAACATTATATTAAATTTGAAAACGGCGGAAAAATTGTTGTCCCTCTAAAAAAGCTAGGTTCAACTAATCGTACTGGAACCAAAGTAACATTTATGCCTGATAGAGAAATATTTGGAAATTTTAATTTTTCATTTACAACAATTTGTGAAAGAATGCAAGAATGTGCTTTTTTATTAAAGGGATTAACAGTAGAAGTAATAGATGTTGAAGATAAAAAACACGAAACTTTTTATTATGAAGATGGTTTAAAATCGTTTGTCGAATATATTAATGAAGATAAGAAAACACTTCATGATATTGTAAGTTTTTCTGGAGAAAAAGATAAAATTCAAGTTGAAGTGGCTTTTCAATATACTGATACTTATTCAGAAAATATTATTTCATTTGTTAACAATGTTAAAACAAATGATGGTGGAACCCATGAAGTTGGATTTAAATCAGCTTTAACTCGTGTTTTTAATGAGTATGCCAGAAATAATGGTTACTTAAAAGGCAAAGATAAAAACTTTGAAGGAAACGATACTAGAGAAGGATTAACGGCGATTATAAGTTTAAAAATACCAGAAGTGTTGCTCCAATTTGAAGGACAAACAAAAGGAAGACTTGGTACTCCTGAAGCAAGAACGGTTGTTGAAAATATAGTAAGTGAACAGTTACAATTCTTTTTAGAGGAAAATAACAAAATTGCAACTATTTTATTAGAAAAAATTGTAAAAAGTAAAAATGTTCGTGAAGCGGCAAGAAAAGCAAGGGAAGCTGCTCGAGCAGGAAAAGATAGGGGAAAAAAAGAAAAAGTTTTAAGTGGAAAACTAACTCCAGCTCAAAGTAAAGATCCAAAGAAAAAAGAGTTATTTTTAGTAGAAGGAGATTCAGCTGGTGGAAGTGCCAAAAGTGCACGTGATCGTACTTTTCAAGCAATTCTTCCTCTTCGCGGTAAAGTTTTAAATACCGAAAAATCAAAATTAGAAGATGTTTTAAAAAACGAAGAGTTAAATACTATCATTCAAACAGTTGGTGCTGGTGTTGGTAGTGATTTTGATATCAAAGATTGTAATTATAACAAAATAATTATTATGACTGATGCCGATGATGATGGTGCGCACATTCAAACACTTTTATTAACTTTTTTCTATAGATATATGAAACCATTAATTGAAGAAGGATATCTTTATGTTGCCATGCCACCACTTTACAAATTATCAAATAAAGATAATGTTTATTATGCATGGACAGAAGAAGAAAGACGTGAAATTATTGAAAAAAGCAAGGTTAAATTAGAAACCCAAAGATATAAAGGTTTGGGGGAAATGAATCCAGATCAACTGTGGGAAACAACCATGAATCCCAAAACGCGAAAATTAATTAAAGTAAATATCAGTGACGTTTCTTTAGCAGAAAAAAGAGTTAGTATTTTAATGGGAGACAAAGTTGCACCCCGTAAAGATTGGATTGAAGAAAATGTTGAGTTTTCTTTAGAAGACGATTATGTTTTGGAAAACTAGGTGGTGAAAATTATGAAAGAAATTTTAAATCAAATATATGATTATTCGCTTGAAGATATTTTAAGCGATCGCTTTGCACGGTATGCCAAAGCAATCATTCAAGATCGTGCGATACCAGATGTAAGAGATGGTTTAAAACCTGTTCAAAGAAGAATTTTGTATTCGATGTATCGCGATAAAAATACTTATGATAAACCTTATCGGAAGAGTGCCAAAGCAGTTGGAGCGATTATGGGAACGTACCACCCTCATGGAGATTCTAGCATTTATGATGCTATGGTTAGAATGAGTCAATGGTGGAAACAAAATGCAGTTTTAATTGATATGCAAGGTAATAATGGATCAATGGATGGCGATGCACCAGCAGCAATGCGTTATACTGAAGCGCGTCTTTCTAAAATTAGTAATGAGCTTTTAAAAGATATTGATAAAGGAACTATTACATGGGCACCTAATTATGATGATACAACTGTTGAGCCAACTGTGTTACCTGCTAAATTTCCCAATCTCCTTGTTAACGGAACAACAGGTATAAGTGCCGGTTATGCTACCAATATTCCGCCTCACAATTTAGGAGAAATAATAGATGCAACAATTAAGCGAATTGATAGTCCAAATTGTCATTTACAAACCATTTTAGACATTGTTAAAGGTCCTGATTTCCCAACAGGTGGAATTGTTGAAGGAAAAGACGGAATAGAAGAAGCTTATAAAACAGGTCGTGGCAGAGTTGTTATAAAATCAAAATATGAAGTAGTAAAAAGTAGAGGTAAACATCAAATTATTATTACAGAAATACCATTTGAAGTAAATAAAGCAACGCTTGTAAAAAAAATCAATGATATTAGAATTGACAAACAAATCGATGGAATTGTTGATGTTCGTGATGAGTCAGATAGAAACGGTCTTACTATTGTCATCGATTTAAAAAAAGATGCTGATGAAAATTTAATTATTAACTATTTATTAAAAAATACTGATCTACAAGTATCTTACAATTATAATATGGTGGCAATTGTAAATAGAAGACCAATGACTTTAGGTATTTTAGAAATTCTTGATGCTTATATTGCTCATCAAAAAGAAATTATTACTAAAAGAACAGAGTTTGATTTAGAACATGCCAAAACAAGAATGCATATTGTTGAAGGCTTAATCAAAGCGTTATCTATTTTAGATGATGTGATAAAAACTATTAGAGCAAGTAAAAATAAAGCTGATGCAAAAGAAAATTTAGTTAAAAAATTTGAATTTAGTGAACAACAAGCAGAAGCAATTGTAATGTTACAATTATATAGATTGACCAATACAGATGTAACCGAACTGTTGGAAGAACAAAAAAAATTACAAATCATTATTAAAGGATTAGAAGAAATTTTAAGTGATGAAGACAAATTAAAAAATGTTATGAAAGAAGAATTAAGAAAAATCAAAAAAGATTATGCTACTCCAAGAAAAACAGAAATTAGAGATGAAATAACTGAGATTAAAATTGACCCGATGAAAATGATTGCTAAAGAAGATTGTATAGTTGTTATAACAAAAGAAGGATATGTAAAACGTGTATCACCTTGAAGCTACAATGCGAGTGAAAAAGAGCAAACGATGCTAAAAGATGGGGATTATGTTATTGGACTATACAAATTGAATACTTTAGATACAGTTTTACTATTTACCAATTTAGGTAATTACTTATATTTACCAGTTAATGAAATTCCAGAGTCCAAATGGGGAGAATTAGGTAAACATGTTAGTAATATAATTACTATATCTGCTAGTGAAAAGATTATTGGAAGTATTCCGGTTACTAACTTTGAAACAGAAGAAATTATTACAATATTTACCAAAAAGGGAATGGTTAAACGCACTAATTTAAATGACTTTAAAGTTCAAAGATATTCTAAACCAATTAGTTGTATTAAGCTAAAAAAAGATGATGAAGTGGTAAGTGTAACTAACCATAATGGCTCAAACATTTTCGTTGCTACTAGAAACGGTTATGGTTTGAGATATACAACTGATGAAGTATCAGTTATTGGCATTAAGGCAGCAGGGGTAAAATCGATTGATCTTAGAAATGATGAGGTTGTTAGTGCTCATGTTTTTGAAAATGAAAGTTATTTACTTGTGGTTACTAAAAATGGCACAGCTAAAAGAATTAAACTTGCTGATATAAAACCACTTTCTCGTGCTAGAAGGGGTATTTTGATTGTCCGTGAAGTTAAAACTAATCCGTATTATTTAGTAGGAACATATATAGTCAATGGTAAAACCGATTTTGGTATTAAAGTAAAGGATACTATCAAAAAATTTAAAGTAACAGAGGTACTAATAACTGATAATTATTCAACTGGAACTTCAATCACTAAGAAAAAAATCGATGAAGCATTTATAGTAGCAGAATTAGAAGAGCAACAAAAAGACACTACTGATAATGAAAATGTTGAAGAAGAAACAGAAATAATTGATTTAAAAAGCATTGACGAAAGAATGCTTACCATTGATGATTTTTTAGATAATTTCGAAAAATAGTTACAACGGAATGGGGAAGAGGTCTTGACTTTTATTAGTCTCCATCATATAATTATTATAGCGTGAATGGTATAAGATTCACGCGAGAACACTCTTACGGAGCACAGTTGAGGGTGTTCGCCAAACCCCCTGACGAGATGCTAAATGGCGTCTCGTTTTTT
>JAAYMD010000054.1 GCA_012521575.1 Mollicutes bacterium | reverse complement strand
CCATCGGATGCTTCATTGCTTGTTCCTATCAAAAATTTTATTTCTATATTTCCAGCACCGCCTGAACAATTCGAATGAAAACAACTTGTTATCTTATATCCATACCTTGGGATCCATACCCAATATGAGCCATCTTCCGTCTTGGCATTCGCCCATCTCTTCTCACTATAATCATACCAGTCTGAATCATTTTCTGTTGTTGTTACTTCTGTCGTCCCATTCCATTTTATTGGCGTCATTCCTGTTACTAATTGCGGATGATTTACTCCTTTACTTTCATTAAAAATTATTGAATTACTTTCAACAACGGTTATTATTCTTGTTTTTGTTGTTGAATTTCCGCTTTCATCAATTGCAGTATATTTTATGTAATATTTTCCTGGTAATGTATTTAATGAGCCAGATATTACAATTTCTGGTTCTTTTAAACTATTATCACTTGCTATTACTCCTTCTGTTACGTCAAAATCAACCACTTCTTGTGTTGTAATTTCGATATCTTCTGGAATTATTAATATTGGTGGGGTTGTATCTTTTACAGTTACAGTTCTAATTACGCTGCTGCTTACACCATTATAAGTAACTGTGTAAGTTATTTTATATTGGACTAATTTACTTGTATCTATTTCATCTACAATTATATTATTTGATTTTATAACTGTCTCTACATCATCTATTAATGCCCCACTAGGATCTCTTGCAATTACTCCTTTATCTATGTATTCATCATTAATTTCTACAATTTCATGGGCTAAACCATTTAATATAATTGATGGGGTATTTGGGTCTAAAGAATCATCTATCCCACCCGAACCATCTATTACTTCATACTTATAGTTATTTCCTACTTTTTTTATTGTTATTTCCAAATCATTAGGAAATGGTTTTTTGGTTTTTGGATCTTGAATATTCTCATCAATAAATCCTCCTATTTTTAATTGTCCTAGTGTTAATGTAATAAGTTCACCATCTTCTTCTGGTAAAAGAATAAAGTTTTTAGAACTCCAATTTTTGGTTGCCGTAATAATATTATTTATTTGCACCTTATATAATTCTTCGCGCGATTGTTTTATTGCTTTATCAATTGTTGGTATTGCAATTATTGAAATTATTCCCATAACAAAAATTACCGCTAATAATTCTACCAATGAAAAACCTTTTTTCTTTTTTAGCATAAGTAATATGCTCCTTCCTATCATCAACTACTTTTAAGTTAATAATAACAAATTAAATATATTTAGTCAATGCGTTTAGCTATTTTTGTCATTTTTTAACATTTGAAAAGCTATACTTTTTAACATAGCTTAACTTCCAGTTCGTTTAAACATTTTTTCTAAATCATGTTTAGAATAATAAATTATTGTAGGTCTTCCATGCGGACAATTATATGGATTGTTACATTTTCGCAAATCATCAATTAATTTTTCCATTTCTTCAATACTGATATTTTCATTAGCTTTAATAGATAATTTACAACTTAAATTGATTGCCAACTTTTCATTAAATTTTTCAATATCAAAATCTTTTTCTTTCATAGTTATTAATTCTACCACTTTTTTAATAGCCCGCTCTTCATAATTTTTTGGAAGCCATGTTGGATGCGCCTTAACGATTATTGAATTCAAACCAAATTCTTCTATAACAAACCCCATATCTACTAATATATCTTTATTTTGTTTAAAAATAATAAATTCATCATTTGTTAGTTCTATTGTAATTGGGAATAATAATGAAATAGAATCTTTTGTAGGATTACCTAATTTTTCTTTATATAATTCATAATTGATTCTTTCATTAGCTGCATGTTGATCAATTAAATACATTCCTAATTCATTTTGACAAACAATATAAGTACCATGCACTAATCCAATAGGATATAATTCTGGTAATGTTTCTTTTGTTTTTTCTATTTTTATTTCAGACGTATTGATATTATTATCACTTACAATTAAATCATCATTACTAGTTTGTTTATAAGTTTTTTCTTCTATAACACGATTTAAATCTAATGTTTCTTGAATAACATTAGTATTTATAGATTGTTTTGATTCTTGATCCTTAATTTTAGCCTTAGGAATTAAAACCGCTTGTTCTAAGGCTTTGCTTATTAATTCATTTATAAGTGATTTTAAACTATCCATTTTACTAAATTTAATATCTTGTTTAGTTGGATGAATATTAACATCAATTAAAGTTGGATCAACATAAATATTTAAAACAACAATTGGATAATGTTCATCTGGCTTATATGTATGATAACTATCGTTAATTATTTTATTTAACTCATTGCTTCTAATAACACGACCATTAACTAAAGTAATCATGTGATTTCTATTTGAACGCGTTACTTCTGGTAAAGTAATATAACCATATATTTCATAATCATCATTACTACCTTTAATTTCAAGCATTTTTTTAACAACATCAATTCCATATATTGCCTTTATCGTTTTTAATAAATCTCCAGTTCCATCTGTATTTAATAAAACATTACCATTATTACTTAATACAAATTTGATATTAGGATGAGATAATGCGATTTTATTAACAAATGATGTAATATTAGCCAACTCCGAATGAATACTTTTCATGTATTTAAGACGTGCTGGAGTGTTATAAAATAAATCTCTTACAGTGATAATTGTTCCCTTTCTTGCATCTCCTTTTGTAACATTAATAATCTTACCACCTTCAAGTTCAACTATTGTCCCAATATCACCAGTTGAGGTTTGTAAAACTATACGACTAACACTTGCAATTGATGCAAGGGCTTCACCGCGAAAACCTAATGTATTGATATGATATAAATCTTCATCAGTCATAATTTTACTAGTTGCATGACGACTAAATGCCAAAATAGCATCTTCTTTTTCCATACCACTACCATTATCAATGACTTTTATTTCCTTAGTCCCAGCATCAATTAATTCAATTTTAATTTCCGTACTTCCTGCATCAATACTATTTTCTACCAATTCTTTGACAACAGAAGCACATTTTTCAACAACTTCTCCAGCAGCAATTTTATTAGCTAGTAATTCATCCATTATTTTAATTTTTCCCATACTTACCACCACTTCCATTATATCAAATAAAAACATAAATATCAGCCGATATTTATGTTACATCATAATTTTTTAATGCTTCAAATAAATTAATTGCAACGTTCATTGGTAAAATTTCTTGTAATTCTTCAACTGTTAATTCTTTTAATTTAGCAATTGTTTTATATTTTTTTAAAAGCTCTGTTTTTCTTTTGGGGCCGATTCCTTCAATTTTATCAAGAATACTTTCTAATGATCCCTTACTTCGAAGTTGTCTGTGATAATTAATTGTAAATCTGTGAACTTCTTCTTGAATACGTTCTAAATAATTAAATAAATCACTGTGTTGTTCTACCACAATTTCTTCAATAGGATTTGATTTTATTAATTTACTTGTTTTATGTTTATCATCTTTTTTTAAACCTATTACAGGAATATTCAAATTAAGTGATTGTAAAACTTCAAGTGCAGAATTCACTTGACCAGCTCCCCCATCAACTATAATTAAATCAGGTTTTTCTAAATTATCTTTCAAAACACGAAAATATCTTCTATAAATTACTTCACGCATTGCTTCATAATCATCATTTTTATTTATATTAATTTTATACTTACGATAGTCGTTTTTACTTGGTTTTCCATTTATAAAAACGACCATCCCGGCAACATAATAACTACCAAAAAGATGAGAATTATCAAACACTTCAATACGTTCCAATTTATCTAATTTTAATAATTCTTTTAATCTTTCATTGACCAAAACAGTTCTTTTTTCTTCTTTTTTAATAAGTTCAAATTCTTTTTCTAGCAATATTTTGGCATTATTATTTGCCATTTCAACAATTTTTCTTTTAACACCCCTTTTTGATATATTAACCTTTATTTTTAAAAATGTTTCTAAAAGATTAGCATCAACTATTTCAGGTACAAGTAACACTTTAGGAAGTAAAACATTTTTATCATAAAACTTAGCAATATATCTAGTTAATTCTTCATTTGTTTCATCTACCTCTTCAATAATATTGTGAGTGGTTTCAACAATTTTTCCACCTCTAATAAAAAATGTTTGAACAGCTAAATAATCCTTTTCTTTATAAAATCCAAAAACATCATATGGTGTTAAATCATTTATTTCAACTTTTTGTTTAGCTAATGTGATATTAATATAATCTAATAACTCTTTTAATTCTTGAGCTTTTTCATAGTTCATTTTTTCACTTTCTACCATCATTTCTTTTTTTATTTTATCCGTTATAAAAGACGAATCTCCTTTTAAAAAGCTTATAATTTCTCTTTCCATATCTTTAATAACTTTTTTATCGATATCATACACGCAATATCCTAAACATTGATTGATATGATAATAAAGACAAGGTCTTTTAGGATAAGTACGGCATTTACGAAGGGGATAAATTCTATTTAATAAGTCAACAGTTTTTCTGGCAGCTTGAACATTTGGATATGGCCCATACATTCTATTTAAATTAGTTTTTTTACGATTAATATTTCTAACTATCATTAACCTTGGAACTGGTTCATTAGTAAGTTCAATATATGGATAACTTTTATCATCGCGCAATAAAATGTTATATTTGGGATTATGCTTTTTTATTAAGTTCAATTCTAAAATTAAAGCTTCAGTTTCACTACTTACAACAATATAATCAAAATCCGCAATTTCATTTACTAATTTAGCAGTTTTACCAGTATGCTTTCCACGAAAATAAGAACTAAGTCTTTTTTTTAAATTCTTAGCTTTTCCCACATATATAATTTTTCCACTTTTATTCATCATTAAATAACATCCAGGTTTATTTGGGGTTATAGATAATTTTTCTTTAATCATTATATCACCTTTATTTGTATTTAGTATGCACAACAATATTATGAGAAAGTAAAATTATGTAAGAAAAATATTTTTAATAATATAAACTAAAAAATCAAAAACAATATTACTATAAACAATTTATAATAATTTTAGACAAAATTATCTAGTGTAGATGATTAATAAAGTATTACTCATATAAATTATATCAAAAAAATAAGACATATGTCTTATTTCATCCAAAAAATCATATTTTCTTTTTTAAAATTAGATTATTTTCTGTCAATTCTTTATTTGGATTTTCCATAATTGCTTTTTTAACATTTTCTAATAATTGTTTTTCTTCTTTCCTTGTTAATAATCTATTTTCTGGATACTGAATAGCAATTTGAAGTAATGTTAACATATTAGCATATCTTAATTGCTCTTCGATTGCATTTTGATGTTCTTCAATTCTTTTTAATAAATTAATCTGTTCTTCTACATTAAAATTCTTTTCAAAATTTTTGATAGCTTGTTTAAACTCTGAAAATTCTTTTCTTATTGCATTTCTCAATCCAACCATTGCATCGGCGGTGTATCCCATGATAATCCTCATTTATTTATAAAATGTTTCAAATATGGGTTCGTATTATAACACACATTGGTAAAAATTGCAAAATTTGTTTTTAAAGATTTAATAAGTTATAATTAATTTGGTGAATAAAATGAAAACAATTAAACATAATGTTAAAAATGAAATTATAATTAATAAGTCACGCTTTATTTGTTTTTTACACAAAATTAATAGTGAAACAGAAATAAATCAATTATTAGAAAAGTTAAAAAAGGAATATAAAGGTGCAACTCATTATTGTTATGCATATATTTTAGGAAATGTAAAACGATTTAATGATGATGGCGAACCAAATGGCACAGCAGGAATTCCCATTTTAAACGTTTTGGAAAAAAATGAATTAAACCATATTTTAGCAGTTGTTATTAGATATTTTGGTGGAGTTAAATTAGGTGCAGGAGGATTAGTTAGAGCTTACAGCACAAGTGTAAGTGAATGTTTGAACAAAACCAAAATTGTTAATATGGTTGAAGGCTATGAAATTACTATAAAATTTAATTATGAAAAATCCAAAATAATTGATCATATACTGAAAGATTACAATATATTAAATAAAAAATTTAGTGATAATATTACTTATGTTTTTAAAATAAGCTCTAAAAATTATGAAAAAATAGAAAAACAAATAAAAGACTTTGAAATAAATAAAAAAAGCATTTTCGTAATAGATAGTTCTAATACATGATTTTTATATACATAATTTTTTAGTTAAGATTTTAACTTGCCTGTTTATTTCTTTTTTAAATTTATTTATGTAGTAAATATTATTTGCTTCTTTAACTGAAATCTCTTTACCATCTGGAAAATATATAAAATCTTTTTTAATTAAATCCATGTAATGAGAGATATAAGTATATTTTAAATTATTAGCAACTGGTTTTAGTGTATTATCAATTAATCTTTGCATAATTTCTTTTTTTGAAGTTAAATCTTTACTTTGACAATATAATTCAAAATATTTTTCATAATCAATTGGTTTTAAAATTTCTACTTCCACTAAATCAAAATTAAATTGGTAGCTATCAATATCTAAATTATCATTATATACTTTTATTGATACAGGAACAAAATTTACTTTTACTCCGGATTTTCTTGCCTCAAACAAAACTCTAGTAAATCATGTTTTTCCACGATATACTTCCTTTTTTTTAGGATAATATCCACCTTCTGGAAAAATATTTGCACTAATGCCTTTTTTTAGCAACTCAACCACACCATTTAAACACATCTCAACATAAATTCGACCAGCATGCCTTTCAAGTGGAAATGGAAGAATATAATTATTTAATAATTTTTTTCTTTCTTTATCGTTTTTGTACATTACCCTTGAACTTACAATACTAACGGTTGGCTCTGGTAATGCCGCTGGTAGTGAAAAAATATCTAATAAACAATTATGATTCGCTACTATCAAAGACGGTCCCTGAGGATAATTTTCTAATCCTTTAACTTTAATATTTAATTTTGATCTCAATTCTTTTAATTTTTCAATTTGTGCTTGTCTATTCATTTCATCTCTCCTTTCTTATTTTGTTTTTATGCGTTGTTTTAACACTTCTTGCGCGATAAAAAAAGATTTATTTATGCATTTTCACTTTCCTTTTTTATTATTTTTTCCATTATTTGAGCCACTTGTTTGTGTCCATTGTAGTTGTAATGAATGCCATCTTCAAATAATTCTTTAATTTCCAATATTAAAACTTCACTATATTTTACAAGTTTAGGAAATTTTTTTGGTTCTATAATATTTGGTGGGGATAGAAAAATTCTCGCTAATTTTTTTACAAAAAAAATGAGACTAAATCAATCCTATGTTAAAATGTTATTAATGAAAATAAAAATAGAAAGGACTGATTTTATGTCTCATAATAATTATATCCGAAATCTACTTAATATTAAAGATAATAATATAAAATTTTTTGATGATTTTTTTCATATTGGTTTTAGAAAAGGTAAATCTTGTAATATCTTTAATGCCTTTTTATCTTATATCCCCGATCATTGTGATAAATGCGGTGTTATCTTTAATTCTAAAAAGGATTTCGAAAAAAAAGGCTTTGATAAAGGTT
>JAAYMD010000053.1 GCA_012521575.1 Mollicutes bacterium | reverse complement strand
TATATGTTGTATTATGGTTTTCGCACCTGAAAAACATCAACACTAAAATCAAAAAGGTTATTATGATTGGAGGAAAATATGGTGGTAGTTCATTTGCTATAGATATAAAATTAAGTAATTAATAAAGTCGTTATAAATGATAAAAAATTGGATAATTTATACTTATACTTGAAAAAATAACCAACTATATATATAATAAAATATACAAAATTAAATTTAATTAGAAATAACTAAATTGGTAAAGGAAGAAAATTATGAAAAAAGAACATTTGCAAAAATTAAAAAAAACTGATTTTGTAAATATAGACAGTGTTATGAAATTAGCTATCCGATTTACTCATTTTGTAGTAGCTAGTGAAAACTTAAAAAAACAAAATTTGATCCAAAAAAAAATAGATGAAAGTTTTGATTTATTGCAAAAACTTCATGCTCTAGAGCTTGAAAAAGAAGAATTAATTAACAATATTATTCAGCGAGCGGATATGAAAGCATTAGCTAAAAAGTATTCTTATTATGAATTAAAAAAGTATATAATAATGTTTGAAGATGTAGAGATATTAAAAGCGCTTTTATATAACGAAAATCAACTTTTTAATGATTTTGTAGAAAAGTGTGAAATTTTAAATAATTTGATATATAAAAATAAAAAAGATAATCAAAATTCAGTATCTAAATATAGTAAACAATATAAAAAACTTAAGCTAGAAATTATTGCTTTTATGAAAATTTTGGAAGAAAAAAATAAAATTATCGAAGATGTTATCCAAAGAGAAGAAATAAAAAGGAAGCTTAAAGTTATAAAATAGTTTTAAGTTACATCTTATTTTTTAAAAGTAAAAAAATTACGTGTGAAAAAATAATTTTTACATTAGGGAAGAAACCTTTTTGTTTTTGACAAAAATAAATGATAGTGCTATAATTATTTAGCAAAAACAAAAATAAAGGTGGTTTTATGAAAATAAAAAGTGTTGACTTAGTAGTAAGTGCCGTTCGAAGAAGTCAATACCCAACTGATGAATTACCTGAGTTCCTCCTTGTGGGGAGATCTAATGTTGGGAAAAGTAGTTTTATTAATACGATTATAAACCGCAAAAGTTTTGCCCGTACCTCATCAAACCCAGGGAAAACACAAACGATTAATTTTTATTTGATTAATGAAAGTTTTTATTTAGTAGATGCTCCAGGGTATGGGTATGCTACTTTGTCAAAAAAGCATCAAAAAAAGTTTGGACTAATGATGGAAGATTATTTGACTAATCGCAAAAATTTAAAACAAGTTTTTATGTTAATTGATTTTCGTCACAAACCGACAAGTGATGATCTTATGATGTATGAATTTTTAAAATATTACAAGATACCAGTAACTATTGTTGCGACTAAAGCTGATAAAGTACCTATTACTTTGCATCAAAGACAAAGAAATTTAATTTTAGAAGAATTAGATTTAGTGGTAGGAGATGATTTTGTAGTTTTTTCCAATGTAACCAAAGAAGGTCGCGATGAAATATGTAGTAAAATTGAAAGAATAATATAATATCTCACTCTTAAATATTTATCATAAAATATTTAAGGTGATGGTATGAAAATTATTCTTGAAGATGATGATATCAAAATATATTTAAATAAAGAATATATTAAGGAAATAGATATTAGTAACCTTGATAGACTTGAAGATTATTTAAGTAAAGTTTTTGTTAGATTAAAAAAAGGATACCAGTTAGAAATATTAGGTTATTATGAGTTAAAAATACTATATGATCAATTTTATGGAATCGCACTTGTTTTAAAAAAGCATGATTTTGAGGATGAATTGTTTGAAAGTCAAATAGATTTGGATTTAAATATAAATAAGAATAATTTTTTCTTGTATCAGATTGATGATTTAGAATCAATTGAAAATGAGATAAAGAAAAATTTTATAATATACCTGTATAACCAAAAATTATATTTAAAATTAACATCAGAAATACATTCTTTACAAATGGCCAAACTTTTAGAATTTTGTAATATTGTTTCGGGAGATAAAGTAAAAAAAATAGTAAGCAAAGGTAAAATAATTTGTGTATGAGTGTATATTAATACACTTTTTATATTAATGAAAGAGGTGTTTTGGTATGAAGAAAAACGTAGTAGCACTCGTCGGTCGCCCCAACGTTGGAAAATCAACTATTTTTAATCGCTTAGTCGGAAAGAGAATTTCTATCATCGAAGATATTCCGGGAATTACTCGGGATCGAATTTATGGAAATGTAAATTTCTTAAATTACAATTTTTCTTTAATTGATACTGGTGGAATTGAACTTTCTGATGAACCATACAATGAAATAATTAAAGCACAAGCTGAACTGGCTATTGATGAAGCTGATATTGTTTTATTTGTGGTTGACGGTAAAGAAGGGTTAACCCTAAATGATTATGCTGTAAGGGACATGTTATTAAAGGCAAACAAAGATGTTATTGTTGTGATTAATAAAAATGATACCAAACAATATAAAGAAAATATGTATGATTTTTACGAACTAGGTTTTGATAAATATGTCTCTGTAAGTGGTGAACAAAATACCGGTATTTATGAATTATTAGAAACTATTACAAAAGATTTTAAACCAGTTGAAGAAAATGAAGAAGATAAAGATGTTGTAAAATTTTCTATTATTGGTCGACCAAATGTTGGAAAAAGTAGTTTAGTTAATGCTCTTTTGAATGAAGAAAGAGTATTAGTTGGTAATGAAGCAGGAACTACTAGAGATGCTATTGATACACCTTTTACTTATCATGACCAAAAATTTATTGTAATAGATACAGCAGGTATGCGAAAAAAAGGAAGAATTTATGAAAGAGTTGAAAAATATAGTGTTCTTCGTGCCTTAAAAGCAATTGATCGTAGTGATGTTTGTGTCGTTTTAATTGATGCAACAGAAGGTATTGTAGAACAAGATAAACACATTACAGGATATGCACTTGAAGCAGGAAAAGCAATTGTCATTGCGGTTAATAAATGGGATGCTGTTGATAATAAAGATTCGGCAATGCGTGAATTTACTAATAAAATTCGTGCTGAATTTCAGTTTGTTTCATATGCACCAATTGTGTTTCTATCAGCACTAACCAAAAAAAGAATTCATACCTTAATGCCTGAAATTATCAAAGTTTATAATAATAGCAAAAGAGAAATTCCTACTAACTTATTAAACGATGTTATCCAAGAAGCTTACTATCTGAATTTGCCCCCAACCTATAAAGGTAAACGTTTAAAAGTATATTTTTCAAATCAGGTTGGTATTCAACCGCCAACTTTTAACATTCAAGTTAATAATAAAGCGTTAATTCATTTTTCTTATGAAAGATATCTTGAAAATAAAATTAGAGAATCTTTTGACTTTGAAGGAACACCAATTGTTCTTCAATTTAAAAATAAAGGTGAAGAATAATCGCACTTTGATTCTTCCTACATATAATAAATGTAGGAGGTATTTTTATGAGATTTTCTGATAGTTTTTTTGAAAAAATTGAAAATAAAACAAAAGTAAGTAAAGAAACCATTATAGAGCTTGCTAATAAATTACAACAAAATGATTTAAAAGATGAAAAGACTTTAAGAGAAATAATTCATGAATTAAGTAATCTTACTGGTAAAGAAGTATCTAAAGAAAAGGAAGATAAAATTATTAATGCAGTAATTAATGATAAAGTTCCGAAAGATATAGATAAAATGATTTGAAATAATTAAGGTGGGATTGTATGAAAATAAACTATCAATTAGAAACTGATAAAATAATTGAAGAAGCAACTAAAAAGGTAGAAGTTCCAACACTACTTCTTCACAGTTGTTGCGCTCCTTGTAGTAGTTATGTTATTTTATATTTATCCAATTATTTTAAAATAACGGTTTATTTTTATAATCCTAACATTATGCCTAATAAAGAATATAAAAGGCGGTTAATGGAACAAAAAAAATTAATAAAAACAGTTACTACTAAATATCCGATTGATTTTATTGAAGGAGATTATGAACCTAAAATTTTCTTAACAGAAGTGAAGGGATTGGAACACGAACCTGAAGGTCGTGATAGATGTTTTAAATGTTATAAATTAAGACTAGAACAAACAGCAAAAAGGGCCAAAGAAAAAAAGTTTGATTATTTTACGACCACTTTAACAGTAAGTCCGTATAAAAATGCAGATAAAATTAATGAAATTGGAAAAAAATTAGAAAATGAATATAATGTTAAATTTTTGGTATCAGATTTTAAAAAGCGAAATGGATACCTAGAATCAATAAAATTATCTAAAAAATATAATTTGTATCGCCAAGATTATTGTGGTTGTGCATTTTCTAAAATAAATACTTCTTTATGAAGTGTTTTTTAATTGGTATAACTTTAAATAAAACATCATATATTTAATTGAAATGATGAAGGTAGGGATATTATGGAAAAAATTGATATAATTAAAAGTATAACTGAAAGAACAGGAGGGGATCTTTATTTAGGTGTTGTTGGTGCTGTAAGGACAGGAAAATCAACTTTTATTAAAAAGGTTGTTGAAAACCTTATAGTACCTAACATTGCCGATGAGTACGAGCGCAAGCGCGCGTTAGATGAAATCCCCCAAAGTGCTCAAGGTCGAATGATTATGACCACAGAGCCTAAATTTGTTCCAAGTAATGCCGCACAAATACAAATCGACACCTTTACTGCTAATATTCGTTTAGTCGATTGTGTAGGATACGTTATTCCTGGTGCCAAAGGGTATGAGGATGAAAATGGACCACGAATGGTTAATACTCCTTGGTATGATGAAGAAATACCATTTATTGAAGCGGCTGAAATAGGAACTGAAAAAGTTATTAGAGATCATTCTTCGATAGGGATTGTTGTGACAACTGATGGTTCAATTGGTGAAATTGATCGAAGTGATTACGTGGAAGCAGAATCTCGAGTTATTAATGAATTAAAAGAAATAGGAAAACCATTTATTGTACTTTTAAACTCTGTTCATCCAATGCTTCCAGAAACTGAAAGATTAGCAGATAAATTACAACAAGAACATTCTGTTCCAGTGATTCCGGTTAGTATTGAAAATATGAGTGAACGAGAAATTTATGGCATTTTAAAAGAGGCTTTATATGAGTTTCCAGTTACTGAAGTATGTGTTAAAATGCCAGATTGGATCGCATGTCTTTCACCAAATCATTGGTTGAAAAAACAATATATTGAAAAAATTAAAGAAAGTGTTATTGAAATTGATAAAATAAGAGATGTTGATAAAATTATCAATCCATTTAAAGAATGTGATAATGTTAGTCGTGCCTATTTATCAGATGTTGATACTTCAACAGGTGTTGTCACTGTTACCCTTGATGCACCAAACGGTCTTTACAATCAGGTGTTAAAAGAAATCATAGGTGTTGATATTAGAAATCGTGCGGAATTACTAAGTTTATTCCAAGATTATAATGAAGCAAAACAAGAATATGATCAAATCAAAGGTGCTTTAAAAATGGTTAAACAGACTGGATACGGTGTTGCATCACCAACATTGTATGATATGAAACTTGATACTCCTGAAATCATTAAACAAGGGAGTAGATATGGAATCAAACTAAAAGCAGTAGCACCTTCTATTCATATGATTAGAGTAGATGTTGAATCAACTTTTGAACCAATTATTGGATCAGAAATTCAAAGCAAAGAGCTAATTAATCATTTAATGAAAGATTATGATCAAGAACCAGGTAACATTTGGAAAAGCGAAATCTTTGGTCGTAGTCTAGATGTAATTGTTAAAGAGGGAATTCAAGCTAAATTATCATTAATGCCAGAAAATGCAAGATATAAATTACAACAAACCTTAAGTAAATTAGTCAATAAAGGTTCTGGAAATTTATTTGCAATTGTTTTATAAAAAACTTCTGTGTCAAACCAGAAGTTTTTTTATTAATTTATTATATATTTCAACGTTGTTTGCTTAATAAATACAATTTATGGGGAAAACGTAAAAAATAGTAATAAAATATCAAAAAGATGTTGATTTTATTTTCAAAAAATGGTATTCTTTAAATGTAAGCAAAATATGCTTAAAAAAATAGGGAGGTAAAGAAATGACTAAAGCAGATCTAGTAAATTTTATAGCTGAAGAAACAGGACTTACAAAAGCAGATGCAACACGAGCTTTAGACGCTATGATGAATGGAGTTGTAAAAGGACTAACAGAAAATGGGAAAGTAACTTTAACAGGTTTCTGTACTTTTACAGCTGTAGACAAACCAGCTAAGGAAGGACGAAATCCAAGAACTGGAGAAAAAGTAATGATTCCTGAAAGAACAGCTGTAACTATTAAAGCAGGTTCAAAATTAAAAGAAGCATTAAACTAAAAGGCGCGTAGCCTTTTTTTATTGTGAGGTGAAACATGTATAAAGCAACTATTAATGTTTTAAAACAACTAGAAAAGCAAGGATATAAAGCATATGCTGTTGGTGGTTATCCTCGAGATTTATATTTAGGTAGGAAAAGTTTAGATGTTGATATATGCACCAATGCTACCCCAAAAGAAATCAAAGAAGTGTTTAAAAATGTTAAATTAGATGCTATGAAATATGGTTCGGTTACACTCATATATAATAAAGTTCGTTTTGAAATAACAACTTTTAGAAAAGAAATAAAATACGAAGACAATCGTAGACCTGTTAAAATAGAATACATTAATGATTTAGAAGAGGATCTAAGGCGACGCGATTTTATTATTAATACATTATGTATGGATTCAAATGGAGTAATTATTGATTTGTTGGGAGCAGAAGAAGATTTAAAAACAAGAAGAATAAGAATGGTTGGAAATGTCAAAAAACGATTGAAGGAGGATATTCTTCGAATTTTACGAGCAGTTAGATTTGCAACAATTCTTAATTTTGATCTTGATCCTGATTTGGAAAAATATATAAAGAAGTATGGTCGACTAGTAAAAAAATTATCATATGAAAGAAAAAAAGAAGAATTAGATAAAATTTTTTCAAGTCCTAATGTTAAATATGGAATTGATTTATTAATAAAATTAAAATTAGATAAACATTTGGAAATACCTAAATTAAGGAATATCATAATTACATCTTCGCTACTTGGGATATGGTCTCAATTAGATGTTTTGGAAATTTATAAATTTAATAATAATGAAAAAAAGATAATTAAGCAAATAAATGAGTTGATGAATAAAGATTTACTAGCCAATGAAAATTTATATAAATATGGCCTTTATGTTTCGACCATTGTTGGTGAAATTAAAGGAATTGATCGTAAAATAATTAATGAAAAATATCATAGTTTATATATTACTAGTAGGAATGAAATTGCAATAACTTATAAAGAAATATGTAAATTATTAAATAAAAAACCAGGTAGCTTTTTAAAAGTAATATTAGATGACATTGAAAGTAAAATTGTAAAAAAAGAATTGATTAATGATAAAAAAGTATTAAAAAAGTATATAATTAATAATTATACTAGCATTTAAAATTTCCTTAAATTGATGTATA
>JAAYMD010000052.1 GCA_012521575.1 Mollicutes bacterium | reverse complement strand
TCATACATTACCTAAAAATTACAGGGTACTGTAACACAACGTTCAAGATATAAAGCAAGCTAATTGTCATACATTACCTAAAAATTACAGGGTACTGTAACCTCAAATATAATTATACATTAATAAAAATAAAAAGTAAAGGAGTGAAAAAATGGACATTAATATGGAATTTAATAATGAATTAATTAATTTAAAATTTGATGGTATTTGTTTAATTTTAGGTGAAAATAATCAAGGAAAAACATATTTATTAAACAAAATTGCTGAAGGATTAAATGGTAATCTTAAAGAAAAATTTGAAGTAAATGGTTTAAAAATATATAAGGGCGATTATGAAGTTATCAAAGTAAGTGACTTGGATATTTTAGGGACGGAATTAAAATTAAGTAAAAGTAATGTTTTTAGAAAAAAGATTTATGGAGAAATAGTTGATAAAATGGATAAAAATATTGAACAAAAATATTTGGATAAATTGAATTCTATATTAGATGATATTAATACAGAAGTTAACAACAAATTAGATAATATTTTATATAATAATTCATTAAAATTAATAACTAAATTTGATTCACTTAATGCGATAGTTGAACGTTTCACAGATATTTATGTTAATGATAACTTGTATAATGAAAAAATAATTTCAAAAGGTGAGAGTAGGGAGTTAATTTATAAATTAATATTATCATTAATTGATTCTAAAAAAGAAAATCAGGTTTTATTGATTGATGGAATAGATAATTATTTAGCAGGGGAGTTACTGATAAATTTTATTAATCAAATCAAGAAATTATGTAAAAATAATGTAAAAATAATAATAACAGGTATTTCCCCTATTTTGTTTAAATATTTTTTTGGGATAGCAAAAATATATAAAATTAAAAATTTTAAATTGTCATGTATTCATGATTTTAAAAGCGTAATTATAAATACTATATTACAAGTAGAACATAGTAAAAAAACATTTAATATGCCTTTTGATAGTTTTGCTGAACAAAATATGGAATTAATTACCGATGATGATATAAAATACATTTATGACAATTATATTTATTACAATTTAATTAACATCGGAATACTATATTGTTCAAACAATATAAAGTTAAAAAATTCTTATGATTCAAACGTAATAGATAATTATATTATATATAAAGATAAAACTGAGTATTATTTATATAATTCAATTTCTGATATTTTAGGAGTTGACATTATCAAATAAATGTTGTATAATGTAATTGTCCTAGTAAAAGGACTACATTACCTAAAAAATTACAGGTTACTGTAATAAGCCCACAATGGCTAAAGAGTGAGCGTCTCTATAACCGCTCTTTTATTATTATCGACAGAAAATACAACATAATATACATTATCGGAAGTTATTACAAACAT
This sequence comes from Mollicutes bacterium, assembly GCA_012521575.1. Taxonomy (GTDB): domain Bacteria; phylum Bacillota_I; class Bacilli_A; order RF39; family UBA660; genus DUPI01. The sequence continues at coordinate 23,222 of JAAYMD010000052.1, read as the reverse complement.
ATATTAAAAAAAACTAGGTCATTTTCCTAGTTTTTTATATTTTGTTGCACATAAAAAAGGTCATTATTGACCTTATACCGACATTCTCCTTGATTGGATTTCCGCCATTTTTTCGAATACTTCAGCTGCATTTTGTTCAGTAATTTCATTATATCCTAATTCTTTTAAAGCTTGAATCTTAGCTGCATTTAACTCTAAAGTACGACTCATTTTTTCTTCTCTTTTTTGTTCAATTTGTTTTACAAAACGACGATGTGATTCTGCTAACTTAGATTTTGAAGTTCCTCCACTATTATATAATGTCATAGCTGAAAACATAATACTTTCAAATACAAATTGCTCTTCTTCATTAAATACAAATTCTTTTGGTTTAGTAAATCCTGCTGCTTTTGAAACGTATGCTAGCATATATTTTAATTCTGGAGATATTTGCATAGTTTGCAAGAAATGATATAAATATAAGAATATATGATAGGTTTCCTCATTATCTTCATCGTCAAATTTTTCTCTCATGAATTCAACAATACTAGCCATTAATTCTTTTTGCTTCTGCCCTACTCCGATAAATAAAGATGAATCCTCTATAAATTGTGAAACTTTATTAGTATTTGATAGTAATGCATTAACTTTTGCTTCAACATTTAAAATATAATCTGTATCAATGTTTAAATTTTCAAGTTCATCAGCAGACTTAATGCCAAGTAAATTTAACATCAATACTTTTTTATCTTTTGGCCACTTATTTAAATCGTCAAGTTCTAAATAATTATAAACCATTTGCCTAGAGACACCCAATATTTTTGCTAGTTTTACTTTACTAATCCCTAATTCGTGCAAAATTTCATTCAATCGCTTCATATTTAAACCCTCCTATTACTATTTTATCACTTTCATGTCAATTGTCAAGTGTAAAGCAATAGTCTACTAAAAGATATGTAATTTTTGCCCGTTTCTTCTAACTTCTTTAATTATTCCGCCACCTAAGCACTCTTCGCCGTCATAAAATACACAAGCTTGTCCAGGTGTTACAGCCCGAGCAAGTGATGTGTATTTAACAATTATATTATTGTTATCTGTAAATTCAATAGTAACAGGAATGTCTTTTTGGCGATAACGAAATTTAGCTGTACAATTTTTAGGTTTCCTTTCACTTATCCAATTTACATCTTCAATAACTGCTTCATCACTATACAAATATTTATTTTCATTACCACTAGCTACATATAAAATATTATTTTTTAAATCCTTGCATACAACAAAAGTTCTATCAAAAATACCACCAATATTAAGTCCCCTTCTTTGACCAATTGTATAATACATAAGTCCCTGATGTTCACCTAAAATTTTTTTTGTTTCAATATCAACTATTTTTCCTGGTTGATTAGGGATATAATTTTTTAAAAATTTAACAAAATTTCTCTCTCCAATAAAACAAATACCCGTTGAATCTTTTTTTGATGCAGTAATTAAATTGTGTCTTTTGGCAATTTCACGCACCTCTTTTTTAGTCAACTCTCCTATTGGGAATAATACATTTTTTAATTGCTCACGACTTATTTGTGATAAAAAATAAGTTTGATCTTTATTTTGGTCAATACCACGAAGTAATTTCCCATCTTTTATTCTAGCATAATGACCTGTAGCAATAAAATCAGCACCTAATTTTTTGGCTTCTTTTACAAATAAATCAAACTTAATATACTTATTGCACATAATATCAGGGTTAGGTGTTCTTCCTTTTTTTAATTCGTCTAAAAAATAAGTAAATACAAAATCCCAATATTCTTTAACAAAATCAACACGGTACAGAGGAATGTTTAGTTTTTTACAAACTTTTACCGCATCATTATAATCTTCTTCTTGTGGGCATATATCATTATTTAGTGTAGGATTACCTAAAATATCGTTATTAATTGTACTATCCCAATTACGCATAAACAACCCTACAACATCATAGCCTGCTTCTTTTAGTAAAAGTGCGGCAACACTACTATCTACTCCACCGCTAATTCCTACAACAACTTTTTTCTTCATTTAAATCACCTGTTAGTATTATATCACTAATTTATAAATGTTAAAACTATTTTCATAATAGCGGGTGCGATAAAAACTTCAAAAAAAGCGGTAAAAGCAATACAAATTGCTACTACCATTAAAACATTAATATATTTATTCATAATGATCTTAAAATCAATTGTTTTTCTTTTAATAATTGAGTCAATAATAGTTAATGATAAAGATGTTGCATATGAAATTAAAATAATAAGTATATATATATTAATAATTTGATGAGGGAATACGTAGAAGAAAGATAATAATGCTCATTTTAACTTGTAATTTAAAATAATACTTGATACTGAAAAACCAATAATGAATGCTTTGCTAAAAAACATAAAAATGATAACCGGTATACCAATAACAGATATTCCAAGTAACCAAATAATTAAATAAAATCCCAGATTGGATAGTATTGCGTTTTTTAATGATATTACATAATTTAAATTATTGTTTTTAATATCATTGAAAAACGTATTAATTGAGGATTCTACTAAAGATTGATCTGTCTTGTTTAAAATTGTAATATAAAATGCACCTGCAATTACAGCAATGATTGCTAAACCTAATAAAAATATTCTAATTTGTTTGTTAATACCGAAAATAGATTTGAGTTTGTCCATATATTTTCGCATAGTTCACCTCACCTAATTATATTAGAACATTAAAATTTTATTCCTTTTTTTTAAATAATGTATTATAATATATTATGAGGTGACTTGAAGTGAGTAAAAAAACTAACAAAAAAAAGTTAAATATAAACTTTCAGCAAATTGTTGCGTTTTTATTAATTGTAATTATGCTTTTAGCTTTTGGAGCATCACTTGTATCATTGTTTTAATGTCGGTAATTACTCGTTATAATATGATTAAATGTAATAATAACGCCCTAATTGAAAAATCAATTAGGGCGATTTTTAATTTTCAGCTTCTTCTAGCATATTAGTAATAAATATTCCATACCCTTTAATGGGATTATCGATAACAACATGGGTAATGGCTCCAACTATATTTTCATCTTGAATAATTGGCGAACCACTCATTCCTTGAACAATACCACCTGTTGTTTTAATTAACTCTTTATCTGTTATTTCAAATGAAATGTTTTTGGTTTTCTGATTACTGTTATTATTGATTTTTGTAATGACAATATCATATTCTCCTACTATATCGTCTTTAAGTACTGTAAGGATTTTGGCTGGTCCTATTTTGATTTCATTAGGATTGGCAACTTTATATAATTTTTTGTTAGGTAATTCAGAAATGTAATTACCAAAAATACCTTTATCGGTGTTTTCTAAAACTTTTCCAAATATATTATTTGCAAAAAACTGGGCATTTTTTTCTCCTGGTGAACCAACTTCACTGCGTTCGATGTTGTTAACGGAGGTTTCAAAAATTTTACCGTCTTTGATATCGATAATTTTACCGGTTGTTTTTTCAACAATTTCATGACCTAATGCACCAAATAATTTACTATTTGGATCAATAAAACTAAGCGTTCCAATACCGGTAATACTATCTTTTACATAAAGTCCTGTTTTTAAAACATTGTTTTCATCTGCGTGAAGGTCTAAAACTGTACTTTTGAGTTCATTATTACGGTAAAATTTTAATTTAATTTTATTGTCATTAGAAGCATTAATATGTTCTACTAATTTGTTAATAGTGGTTACAGGTTCATCATTTACTTCAACAATGATATCCCCAACTTGAATACCTGCTTCTTTAGCTGGATATACATCGTTTACTTTATAAAGTCCTACCACTATTACGCCACGAGAATTAAGTTCAATACCAATATTTTCGCCACCTGGAATAATGTAATCAGAGTACGCCAAAACGATTGATGGAATTAAAGAAATTGCTAGAAGAAAAATAAAGCATGCTCTTTTAAATTTTGAAGAAATCATACCCCACTTCCTTCTTTTGTACAAGCTACAATATTATTATGCCTCCAAAAGAAAAAAATACCGATGGTATTAATTCTCAAGTTGAAAATCTTGTGTTTCTCCATTTTCTAATACAACTTTGGTAATTTTTTCTTCAATATTTTTTAATTGTTCGTCACATTCTTTTACTAGTTGCATTGCTTTGGTATATTTTTCAATCGAATCTTCTAAATCAATATTGCCAGTTTCAAGTTCATTAATAATTTTTTCTAATTCCTTAATTTTATCCTCAAATTTAAGATTTTTGTTTTCCATCTAAACCTTCCTTCCTTTCTATACTACAATAAATCATTCCATCATGAAATTTAATTTTTAATGCTTCTTTTTCTTTTATTTCTTCGATACTTTTCACTATTTTTTCATTTTGATAAGTTAAAGTATATCCTCTTTTTAAAATCCCTAAAGGATTAAGTAATTCAATTTTGGATATAATATTAGTAAGTTCTTGTTTTTGGGTTTTATATAAATTAGTTGGATTTACTAAAATATGATTGTTTTTAATATTATCTAAAGTTATTCTATATTTTTCAATTTTATAATTCATAATTTGATTTAATTTTTCGATTAAGTTATCTAATTTTTGTTGTTTATTTTCATACATAATCATTGGGCTTTTAAGTACAAAAGAACTTTTAATACTATCTAAATATAATTTTTTATAATTAATTTGTTTATAAATAGCTTCATTTAATCTAATTTTCATTTGATTTAGATTATGAGTTAAATCAACAATATTAGGGACAGCCATTTCTGCTGCTCCAGTTGGTGTAGGTGCGCGAAGATCAGCTACAAAATCAGCAATTGTATAGTCGATTTCATGCCCTACTGCGCTTATTATTGGAATCTTAGAATTAAATATAGCTCTTGCAACAATTTCTTCATTAAATGGCCATAAATCTTCAATTGATCCGCCACCACGACCAACAATTAAGACATCTAAATCAAAAGTATTGGCTTGTTCAATTTTCTTGACAATATCAGGTGCGGCATTTTCCCCTTGAACAAGGCAAGGAAATAAAAATATCTCACAAATTGGAAACCTTCTTTTTATGGTTGTAATTATATCTCTTACAGCTGCACCACTAGAAGCTGTTATTACCCCTATTTTGCTTGGTATTTTTGGTATTTGTTTTTTATAAATGTCATCAAATAATCCTTCTTTTGAAAGTTTTTCTTTTAATTGTTCAAACGCTATATGTAAATTACCAAGACCATCTTCTAGCATCTCTTCAACATAGATTTGATAATTACCTGTTGTTTCATATATAGTTATTCTTCCCCTAACTAAAACTTTCATACCTTCAGTTGGAACAAATGGTAATTTCTTATTTTGACTACTAAACATGATGGCATTTATTTTGCTAGATTCATCTTTAAGGGAAAAATAAAAGTGTCCTGTTGGATGTGCTTTGAAATTAGATATTTCACCTTTTAAATAAACTGTTTTTAAGTTAGGGTCACTATCAAATTTAAATTTTAAATATTTTGTTAGTGCTGTAACGGTTAAATATTTATTTGCATTCATATTCATACTATCCCTACTTACTATGATATAGTGCATCAAGTGAAGCGTTAATCATTTTACGAACACTATCATCACTATAAATTTTAGCTAATTCAATCGCTTCATTAATTGCTACAATATCAGGTGTATCAGTATACATCAACTCATATATTCCCATTCTAAGAATTGCTTGATCAGTGTTTCCTAAACGATCAATTGTCCAATTATTTAAATGTTGATTTGCTAGTTTATCTATTTCCTTTTGATGAGTTATAACTCCATAAACCATATCCTTAACAAATTCATTATCTATTTTAACTACTTCTTTAATAACTTCATCAATATCATATTTTATTCCATTTTTATTATATATATTTATTTGATATAAAATGGTCATTATTTTTTTTCTAAGTTCACTTCTATTTAACTGCTGCATTAAAACCACCTATATTAATTTTAACATAAAGAAGTTGTAAAAAAAAGAAAAATAGTTGAAATTAATCAACTATTTTCTGGACTAAATATATATTTTTCACCTTCCCCGCGATAAAGCATGACTAGTGGCCATATGGTAACATATATTAGTAATGTGACAAATAAAATCCATCCTATTACCGGAACAATAAGTAGTATTAACCATATATACGGTGATAAATAAATTTCTTTGCCTGGTACATCTAATTTAGCAGCTGATAAACAAGTAATTTGAATAATAAAAATGCTTAACATGATAAAAAATGGGAAAATAAAACATACTAAGCCAAGAACCCAGTTTTGCCATTTAGCATACCAAGCATCTTTATCATATACATCTAATAAGGCTCCAAGCACAATATTACTTGTTCCGTTTCCAGAAATCAACAATAGTAGCCATATCCACCAATTTTCTCTTTTTAGTAATTTCATAATTTAACCTCCTCTTCATTTTTTTCTTCACTTATTTTTTGTTTTAATTTATATAAAATGTTTAATGCCTCAATAGGTGTTATTTCAAGTGGATTAATGAGCTCTAATTCCTGTTCAACAGCTGATTTTTTAGGTGTATTTACTAATTCATCAAGCGGTAAAACTTGTTGAATTTTGATATCTCTTTTTGCCTCTGTTGTTTCATATACCTTTAAAATTGCACTTGCTCGATTAATCAAACTTGTTGGAAGTTGGGCAAGTTTGGCAACATGAATACCATAACTTTTATCGACACTGCCTTCTTTTATCTTATGTAAGAAGGTAATATTACCATTTTCTTCATGGGCACTTACATGAATATTTTTAAGTCGTGGTAATGTTTCTTCTAAATCAGTTAATTCATGATAATGGGTTGAAAATATTGTTTTAGCCCCAATTTCATTATGAATATATTCAATAATAGCTTGTGCTAGGGCCATACCATCAAAGGTTGCTGTTCCTCTTCCTAGTTCGTCAAAAAGAATTAAGCTATTTTTGGTTGCATTACTAATTGCATAATTAGCCTCTTTCATTTCAACCATGAAGGTTGATTCACCACTAACTAAATCATCACTTGCCCCAATTCTTGTATAAATAGCATCAAATATTGGCATTACTGCTTCATTAGCTGGGACAAATGAACCTATTTGAGCCATAATGACTGTTATTGCCATTTGTCTCATATATGTTGATTTACCAGCCATATTGGGACCAGTTATCAATAATATATCTGTATTTTTATCCATAATGATATTGTTGGGAACAAATTCTCCATCGATTACTTTTTCGACTACGGGATGACGATTAGAAGTAATATTGACAAACCGTTCATCGGTTATAACGGGTCTTACATAATTATTTTCTTCAGCAACAGTACTGAATGATTGTAAAACATCAATTTCGCTAATTATTTTTGATACTTCTTGCAAACGTGGTATATACTCTTTAACTTTCTCTCTAATTTCAACAAAAAGTTGATATTCTAGTTCGATAATTTTTTCTTCAGCATTTAATATCATTGCTTCTTTCTCTTTTAAAATTGGACTTATATAACGTTCACAATTACTTAATGTTTGCTTTCTTTCATATCCATATTCATCTTTTATTAAACCGATATTTCCTTTTGATACTTCAATATAATATCCAAATACTTTATTATATCCAATTTTTAAATTTTTAATACCTGTTCTAGCACGTTCTTCTGCTTCAAAACGAGCAAGAAAATCTTTTCCACCTTTACGCAAGTCTTTTAATTCATCTAGTTCACTATTATATCCTTCTTTAATTAAATATCCTTCTTTAAGTCCAACTGGTGGTGTTTCATAAATACTTTTTTCTAATAATTCATATAATTCATCTATTGTATCAAGCACTTTGTAATAATTTATTTTTTCTAAACTTGCTTTTATATCTGGTAAAACTTTAAGCGAATTTTTTAATTGTATCAAATCTCTAGCATTACAATTTCCAAACGCTACTCGACCACTTAATCTTTCTAAATCGTATACTTCTTGTAAAGTAGTTTGTAAATCATTTTTTATAATAAATTCTTTAATTAATGTTTCTACAATATCATGCCTACGATTAATTTCTTCTTTATTAATTAAAGGGTTTTCAATCCATTTTTTTAACAAACGTGATCCCATTGCGGTTTTGGTTTTATCTAGCAGCCAAATTAATGAATGATTTCGTTGTTTTAATCTTAAAGTTTCCGTTAACTCTAAATTTCTTTTTGTATGAACATCCATTTTTAAATATTGATTTTCCTCTTTAACAACGGCTTTTTGAAAATGGATTAAACTTCTTTTTTGAGTTTGATCAATATAACTTAATAAATGCTTAATTGTTTCAATCATGCGAAAATCATTTAAATCACTATATAATTTTTCATACCCACTAATATCATATGATTCATGAACAGTTATTACTAATTTAAATTGATGTTTTAAGATTGAAATAATATTAGAATCTACTTTTTCACTAACAACGACTTCTTTTAAACCCGTATTTATTACTTCGCTAATAACTTTACTAATATTTGAATCTATGATACTAACATATAATTCTCCTGTTGAAATATCCGTATAACTTAGACCATATGCATTATTAAAATAAACTAAACTACCAATGTAATTATTTTCATATTCAACTAATGATTCATTATCAATTAAGGTTCCTTTGCTTATGATTTGTACAACATCACGTTTAACAATACCTTTTGTTGTTTCTGGATCTTCTAGTTGTTCACAAATACCTACTTTATAACCTTGTTCAACTAATTTTTCAATGTAGATTTGTGCTGAGTGGTATGGAACACCACACATAGGAATACGTTCGTCTAATCCTGCATTTCGTCCTGTTAAGGCAACTTCAAGTATTTTTGATGCTAAAATGGCATCTTCAAAAAACATTTCATAAAAATCGCCTAAACGAAAAAAAATAATGATGTCTTTATATTTATTTTTTATATCTATATATTGTCTCATCATGGGAGTTAATTTTGAGACGTCAACTTCACTATATTTCACTTAAACCACCTTCTTTAATTTTATCAAAAAAAAAGGTGTTAGTCCACTTTTAAAAAGAAAGTTTTTGTAATAAACACCTTTTATTAAAACCTATTGTTTTTTACAAATTTTTCAAATATTCTATAGCATCATCTAGTGTTTTAATTGGAACCACAGTTATATCATAATTTTTTTCTTTTTTAACTTCCATTACTTCATTATAATTTTCACCAGCTGGCACAAAGAAAATATCAACTTTATCTTTAACCGCACCTTTTAATTTGTATTTAGCACCACCAATTTCACCTACATTACCATATATATCAATGGTTCCCGTTCCGGCAATTTTTTTACCATTACCTAAATTTCCGCCCGTTAAAGCATCATAAAGAGCTAAACTAATCATAAATCCACCGGAAGGACCACTTTCTGATTTTTTAAAATTAAAATTTACTTCAGGATTAGTTTCTATTTCTTGATCAACAGAAATTAATATACCAATAACTAATTGTTCTTCAATTTCAATAATCGTTGCTTTTCTTTCTAAAATTTCATCATCTCTTTTAACTTGAATTGTTATTTCTTCGCCAGCTACAAAATTTTTGCTTATTTCTTTTATATCTTCTAATTCTCTTATTTCTTGATTATTAATTTTTAAAATTTCATCTTTTATTTTTAAATCAGTTTTGGCCATTTTATCAATATAAGTAACAAAAAAACGTTTGTTTTTGACATTAACTTCTTTATTGGCTTTATTAAAACTTACGATAATTGCTGTTTGGTTGGCCTCATTTAACAACATTTTATTTCTAAATTCTGTTTCTTCTTTGGTTTCATTTTCATAAATAACTTCTTCTTTTTTTATTAAATCCCAATTATTATTAAAGTAAGAATAAATAAGTGTTGGTATTGTTGCTTGAAATTCATAAACATATGCCATGTGAAAAGTATTTTTATCAATTGTATAATCTTTTATTTCAATTTTTTCAGAAACATCACTAATCCCACCGGGAGCATTTATATATATTGGTAATTTAATGTTTGCTATAGCAAATCCAATGAAAAAAAAGATAATAAATAAATAATTATTTTTTATTATTTTTAAAATTTCATCATATATTTTATTAAACATAGGTCATTCCTTTCTAATACTAAATTATAGTTAATAAGGGTGTGTTTATGAAAAAAAAATAGAAAGTATAATTATTTTTTTGGTTTTAGTAATTTTTATATTTGAAATACTTACAGGTTCACATTCAATTTTAGAATCTGTTCGTTTTTCAATTGGTATTTGGAGCAATAATATTTTTCCTTCTTTATTTCCTTTTTTTGTCGTAACGGAAATTGCAATTAATTATGGTGTTGTAGAATTATTTTCCGAACTAAGTAAACCATTAATGCAAAAACTATTTCGATTAAATAGTAAAGCTTCTTTTGTTTGGGGAATGAGTATTTTATCCGGCTTCCCCAGCAGTGCCAAATACGCTCGAGAACTATATTTAAACGGTAGTTTAAATGAACATGAAGCAACTAAAGTATTAACGTTTAGTCATTTTTCTAATCCCTTATTTATTTTAGGTACGGTATCTATTCTCTTTTTAAACAATCAGGAAATTGGAATTTTAATTTTACTTTCTCATTATTTAACAAATGTGATTATTGGTTTACTTTTTCGAAATTATTATCCATCTAAAGAAGAAAATACAAAGATATCTATTAAAAAAGCAATTAATAACATGCATAATAAAAGAATTAATAACGATCTTACTTTTGGAGAAATTATTACTAATTCTTTAATTAATAGTATTAATACTTTACTTCTAATTTTAGGGGTAATTACCATGTTTTTAATTATCACTCAAATAATTGATAATAATTTGAATCTTAGTAATTATTCACAAGCAATATTGAATGGTTTTGTTGAAATGACGCAGGGATTAAAATATATTAGTTTGTTAGAAATTCCTTTAAAACTTAAAACAATATTATCTACTATGATTATATCATTTGGCGGATTTAGTGTGCATATGCAAACAATTAGTATTTTAAGTGATACTCAAATTAAATATTTACCATTTTTAACCGCTCGTCTTCTACATGCTATAATTTCCTCGTTTATAGTATTTCTTATTTTTGATTATTGGATAATTTATATTTAAAATTCTTCTTCTATCAAAAGTTGTTCGTTGCTATTATATTGATATACAACGTTTATTCCAAAATTTTCATCCTCATATAATGGGTAATAAATTGGTATGTCAATTAAAATAAACGAATTAAAACGATTATTAACATTTCCATAATTTCGATAAAACATTATATTTGGTTCACCAAATTCACTGTCTTTAACTAGTTTGGTTGAAAAATCACCAAAATTTATTATTTTATGTTCTCTATTGATTGATAGTTCTTTGTTGGAACCATTATCAAAACTAAAAAGAATACAATCCACTCCACAATCTTCTATTCCAATGATGGTATTAGCACTTAACACTTCATTAATTTGTTTGGAGATGGTTGCTTGTTTGATAAGCATTTCTGTTTTATATCCCGTCATATTATACAAATCTTTTAATGATAGTAACAATTGGAAAAGTAATACTATAACCATACTTGAAATACTAAACGATAGTACTAATTCGGCAATTGTAAATCCTTTTTTGGATTTCATTTATATCCCTTCTTTCAATCTTAATGATGCATATGTTCCATCTTGATAATGAACAATTAGGCGAAACGTTTGGGCACCGGGTTGATAATCAATATAATCTAAAAATGTTATTGTTTCTTCTAAAACGGTGTGATCATTTCGCATTGCATTTTTGACAATACTAAGATCTTCATATGTAAAGTAGACATCTTGAATTTTTAATGCTTCAAATAATTTTTTGCAATAATTTGGTTCTAGAAACAAATGACTCGGACAATTAGTAAGTGTTAAAAATTTTTCATTACTATTTGTTAGATAATCTTTGATATTTGAATAATCAACATCCATAATGTAGTTTATTATTTGTTTAGTTGCATATAAATTGTTAACGGTATTATAAGAAAATGTTCGGTTATAATTTTGATTTATTTTCTGGAATTGGATAAACATATAAATAAGTGTTACTGAAATAAAAGTTGATACAATTAGTGTTTCTGTCAACATAAAACCTAAATTTTTGTATTTTTTCATAAACATACCCCTTTTAGATTGTAATTATCTTAAATGTATTATATAATATTTTTAGGATGAATGCTAGTCCTAATATTAAAAAGGGGTTGACGTAATGTTAAGAAAAATTGATTTTGAAAAAACTCCAGTTGTTGAGGCTGTTAACAGTATATTAGTAGATGCTGCTAAACGTGGGGCGAGTGATATTCATTTTGATCCCCTTCCAGATTATATGAAAGTTAGAATTAGAATTGATGGCTTGCTTGTAAATTACTGCGAAATTCCAAACGCAGTGAAAAAAAATTTAATTACTAGAATCAAAATTATTGCTGGTATGAACATTACTGAATCAAGATTACCACAAGATGGTGCAATAAAGACAAATCTTGAAGGTATTGATTTAGATCTTCATGTTTCATCAATTCCAACTAGTAACGGTGAAAAGATCGTTATTCGTATTTTGGACTACTCAATGAGTTTAAGTGGTATTGAAAATCTTGGTTTTAGTGAAAAAAACTATAAAAAGGTATTAAAAATGATAAGCGTACCAAATGGTATTATTTTAGTTACTGGTGCAACTGGTACTGGTAAATCAACTACAGTTTATTCGATTTTACAACGTCTTAATAAAGAAGAAACCAACATTATCACAGTTGAAGATCCAATTGAAATGGATATTAAAGGCGTTATCCAAATTCAAACTAACAGCGAAATAGGATTAGACTTTGCTACAGCCCTTCGTTCTATTTTACGACAAGACCCAAACATTATCATGATTGGTGAGATTCGTGATACCGAAACAGCAAAAATTGCTGTTCGAGCATCAATTACTGGTCACTTAGTTTTATCTACTCTTCATACAAATGACTCATTAAATACCATTGAAAGATTGTTAGATATGGAAGTTGAAAGATACTTACTAGCTAGTTCTTTAACAGGAATTATTTCACAAAAACTTGCTAGAAAATTATGTGAAAATTGTCGTTCAACTCGACCTACCAATGAATATGAGAAAAAATTAATTCAAAAAGTTTTAAATAAAAACGTTGATGAAGTGTACGCTGCAGAAGGTTGTGAAGTGTGCGGAAATGGCTATCATGGTCGTATCGCTATTCACGAAGTTTTAATTATCAACCAAGAAATTAGAGACGCTATAAGTGCCGGTATTCCACGTGAACAATTACGAAAATTAGTGTATACTTCTGATGTTACTACATTATTGCAAGATGGTTTAGAAAAAGTAATATCTGGTCTAACTACTTTTGAAGAAGTTCTAAAATTAATTGAACTTGAAGGTGAAGAAGCATACGGACAATATGATCTTCAAACAGCACTCGATTCAACTGCGATTGCTGTAGAAAGTTCAGAAAACGGAAACGGAAAAAAACATGAATCTGAATCAAAAGCTGAAAAAAGTGAGCCAATTCCAATTACTAATGATTTTGATTTTATAGATATTTAAAAACCAAGGAACTCTACCTTGGTTTTTTGATTACATTAATATTCCCATAATAATGTTAATATCAATTTTTAAAAATAAAACAATTAAAGCCGCAACACAAAGAAATGGTCCAAATGGGATGATGCGATCATGGTTTGGTTTTTTGTATAACATAAAAACGGAAATAGGAAGACCAATAAATGATGCTAGAAAAATAATCACAAGTGAAATTTCCCAACCAAAAACCAGACCAAAAACAAAAAGTAATTTAATATCTCCGCCACCCATTGATTCTTTTTTAAATAAATAATCACCTAATTTTTTAATTAAAAACATGATACTAAAAGCAACTAATCCGTTAAAAAAAGCTTCGCCTACCCCACTAATTCCTTTTAAAAAATATATTCCAATAAGAATAAGTCCACTTGAGACAATTAGTACTTCATCACGAATAATTAAATATAAATAATCACTAATAATAATGATTAATGTCATCGATATTAATATTAGTGATATAAATAATTCAATAGAAAGTCCAAAAACAAAATATGCAAGAACAAATAATACACCTGTTGTAAATTCAATTAAGGGGTAAAAAAATGATATTTTCGATTTACATTTCCTACATCTACCTAATTGGAAAATATAAGAAAAAATAGGAAATAATTCCCAAAATGTTAATTGATGATTACAATTTGGACAATGTGAAGGAGGGAAAATAATAGATTCCCCCTTTGGTAGTCTATAACCTACTACATTGTAAAATGATCCTAAATTTATTCCTAAAATAAAGAAAAATAATGCATAATATATTTCCATATTTCTAACTCCTTATTGCTGAATTAAACTAAATGCGTTAAACATTGGAATTATTATTGAAAGTACAATCATACCAATAACAACAGTTAGCATAATCAATAATGCTGGTTCGATTAATGTTTTAAGACGAGTTACAGCGTTACGGTGTAGTTCTTGATAATAATCAGCTACCTTTGCCATCATTTCCGCAAGTTGACCTGTCCTTTCACCTGTTACCAACATTTCATAAGCTGGTAATGGAAATGCCCAGTGATCCTTAAACGACTTTGATATTTTTTCACCACGTGCAAGGTTACTAATAGTATCTAAAATCAACATTTTATATATTTCGTTATTAGTAATGCGATTTAATACATCCATACTATCAGTAATAAATATGTTGTGTGATAAAAGTGAGGCAAAGGTTTTTGTAAACATAGTAATTTCATTATAAATAATAATTTTTCCAAAACCTGGGGTTTTCATAAAAATATATTGAAGCAATGTTCTAATTAATTTAACGTTATTATATAAATATCTCATAATTAAAATAAAGATAATAAAGCCAATTAATACCCAAATTAAATTATTTTCTAAAAAGTCACTAGCAGCCATAACCATAAGAGTAAATTTTGGAATTTGGGTTTGATCAATAGATTCATAAATTTGAACAAATCTTGGTATAACAAAGATTAAAATAAATGATATAACAGCAATCGATAAAACAAAAACAATTGTTGGATAAATCATGGCTGTAATCATTTGTTTTCTTGTTTTTTCAGTTTGTGTGTAATATTCGGCCATTTCATCCAGTGTTTCTGGTAATTGTCCAGTCATTTCAGCTGCTTTAATCATATTTATTAAAAGTCTTGGAAAGGCTTCTCCTTGTTTAATCATCGCTTCACTAAAGCTATCACCCATTGTTAAATCGTAAATCATTGATCTAAATATTTTTTGATATGCCTTGTTTTTATATTGTCTTGTTAAAATTTTTAATGAATCAACTAATGGAATTCCTGATTTTAAATAAGTTGATAATTGAGTTAAGAAAAACAGTAATTTTTTTGTTTTAATCTTAACTTTATTTGTTGATGATCGACCATAGAAAAATTGTATCCACTTGTTAGTACGTATTCGATATACTTCATATCCTTCACTTAATAAGAAAGAATGTACTTCGACTTTTGAATATGCATCAAAATATCCTTTAACAATCTTTCCATCTGGATCTTTAGCAACATATTCATATAGAATTTTAACATCGCTGCGTTCTTCTTTGTTAGTAGCAAATTCAATTAATAAAGCTTGTTTTTCCATATCGCGTTTGTTTCGGGAGTTTTTCACAAATGAAGAATTGTTATATTTTTCAATAATTTTTTGCTTAACCTTTTGCGGAAAAACGATTATTTTGCGCAAAAACTCGTCAATTCGTTCACCAAAAGTTTTCTTTTCAATTTTAACATTTTCATTAACATAAACTTCTGTCATTTCTTTGTGACGTTTTCTTTTCTTTTTTAATTTTTCTTCCTTTAAACGTTGTTTACGAGCCTTCTCTTCTAATTTGCGTTTTTCAAGAATTGCACGCTTTTTAGCTCGTTCTTCTTCTAATCGTTTCTTTTTATTTAGTCGGGCAGTTTTAATTCTTTCGACATATGCTTGATATCTATGATATAGATTTCTGATAGATGAGAACACAAAAGCAATAATTTCATATATTATTACAAATGGAAAAATAAATCCTAAAATAACGTATCGAATGAATCGATATACAATATAACTTATCCATACAAAACCTTTTAAAACGTAAAAAATAAATTTAAAAGGCAATTTAATTACTGCCAAATATATTAAATATGATAAAAAGATAAAACCGATTAAAGTTAATCTTACTATCTCAAATATTGAATTAACAACCATTGAAATTAGGATAATATTAAAAAAGAAGATTCCTAACGCTACATATCTTACAAACCTAATTAATATATTTAAAATAAAAGAAACTATTCGATAGACATAAATAAAAGGTATTAGTATCACTGATTTGTTCACTAAACACACCCCGACAATCTATTCTTTATATTATATACACAAAAATTATATCATAAATATTGTTTTAATAAAACATTTTTATAAAAATTCATATAATTAAATTAAGAAAGGAGTTCCAAAAATGAATTATTATTATAATTTTCCATTTATGATGCCTCATACTAACCCGGGACTTTTTAGTAACTTTGGATTATTTGGATCGCTTTTCCGCGGAGGTATAAATTGGTCTTCCCTTCTAAGCGGTACCCAAAAAACACTTAATGTTATTAATCAAATTATCCCCATTGCAAGACAAATTCCCCCAATTTACAGAAATGCTAAAACAATGTTTAGGGTAATGAATGAATTTCAAAAAATTGATAATACGCCATCAAAAACAAACGATGTTAATGTTTCACCTACTTCACCAACACCTAGTACTAACTATCAAAAAAAAGTAAATCAAAATTATAGTAATGGTCCAACTTTTTTTCTATAGTATATAGTGGTGTTTTTTATAAGATTTGATAAAATTGCATTTTTTCCTCAGTTTTTTCAAAAAAAAGAGACTAATTTATCTCTTATGATTATTATATTGTTTAATCTATCATATAATCTTTTAATTTTCTTGAACGAGATGGATGGCGAAGTTTCCTTAATGCTTTAGCTTCAATCTGTCTAATTCTCTCGCGAGTAACACCAAATAATAGACCTACTTCCTCTAAGGTGCGTGTTTTTCCGTCTTCTAATCCAAAGCGCAATTTAATAACTTTTTCTTCTCGTTCAGTTAAAGTAAGCAGTACTCCAGCAATTTCTTCTTTTAGCATTTCATTTGTTGTATATTCTTCCGGATCTAAATTTCTTTCGTCCTTAATAAAATCACCTAAATGCGAATCAGCTTCATCACCTATTGGCGTTTCTAAACTTACTGGTTCTTGTGAAATTTTATAAATTTCCCTGATTTTTTCAACTGATACTTTCATTTTTTTAGCTAATTCTTCTTCAGTTGGTTCGCGATCTAATTCTAACGTTAATTGTCTTTGAATACGTGCTAGTTTGTTGATAGTTTCAACCATGTGTACAGGAACTCTTATAGTCCTTGCCTGATCAGCAATTGCACGTGTAATAGCTTGTCTAATCCACCAAGTTGCATAAGTTGAAAATTTATATCCTTTTGAAACATCAAATTTTTCAACGGCTTTCATAAGTCCGATGTTTCCTTCTTGAATTAAATCAAGAAATAACATTCCGCGTCCAACATAACGCTTAGCAATACTAACAACTAAACGAAGATTGGCTTCGGCCAATATTTTTTTCGCTTCTTCATCTCCAGCTTCAATTCTATCCGCTAACTCTAATTCCTCTTCATATGTTAATAATTTAATTTGTCCAATTTCTTTTAAATACATACGAACAGGATCATTAATTGTTAAATCTTTAGTTAAAGCATGATCATCTAGCAATATTTTTGTTTCATCTTGTTCATCTTCGTTCGTTTCATCTTGTGATACTACTTTAATATTATTTTCAGTAAAAGTATTATACAAATCATCTAAAGAATCAGCATCTAGTTCTAAACCTTTTAAAGAATCTGCCAATTCTTCATAAGTAATATAACCTTTTTCATGACCGATATTAACTAATTCTTCTTTTCTTTCTTCAAATGTTTTAATTTCATTAATCATACTTTCATCCCTACTTTCATTTCTTTAATTTTTTCTGCAATTTTTGCTTTTTCAATTGGATCGGTTTCTTTTTTCATTTTATCCATTAAACGACGACATTCATAATTAATATTGTATTCTTTGATAACATTTATATAATCTTCAATTTCCTCTAATGTATACTCTTCTTTCAAATTAAGTTTTTGAATTTCACCAATTGTTTGAATCATTTCATCATTATCAGCAATATACGAAAAAAAATCAGCTATATCAAAATATTTATATTCTTTATAGAAATAACCTATTTCTTGCGCTAAGTAGCGATACTTAGCAGTTGGCATAAAACAAACATTTTTATTATATATTGAAATAACTTCCTTACTTTTAATCATATAATAAAGCAAATTTTGTTCAGCCATTGTATATTTATCTCTTTTTTCTTTTACTTCTTGTTTTAATGAAGGTACCTTCTTAGGTTGAGTTTCATTTTTTTTCAATTGATTTCTTAATATTTCGATATCCAGTCCTGATTCTTCACTAATCTTTTTTAACGTTAATTCTCTTAATATTTCATCATCAATTAAATTTAATTCTTTAATAATATCATTAATGTAATTAGCTAAATCTTCATTATTTTGTAAATTTCGATTATTTTTCAAATATGATATTTTAAAATCCATTACATTCATGGCGTTTTCAAGTTTTTGTTCAAAGCGTTTTACCCCATGAGTTTTTATATATTCATCAGGATCCATATTATCTTCTAATCTTATAATTTTAGGGATAATACCAACACTTATAAGTTCATTACTACACGCATAAGTGGCTTTTGCTCCTGCTTCATCACCATCAAAACAAATTACAACTTCTGGTGCCATTTTTTTTAAAAGTAGTGCTTGTTGTTTAGTAACAGCAGTCCCCATAGTTGCAACAACATTTTTGATTCCGTTTGCATGACATCTAATTACATCCATAAAGCCTTCAGTAAGTATTACAAATTTTTTTCGTCGTGCCTCGTCTTTGGCGTGGTGATAATTATATAATAGTTCTCCTTTTTTAAAAATCGGAGTTTCTTTAGTATTAATGTATTTGGCATTATCATCATCATTAAAAATACGTCCACTATATCCTACTACTTGTCCATTGATATTAGTTAAAGGAAACATGATACGGTTATAAAAAATATCATTATGCCCATAATTATTTTTAACAACTAATCCACTTTTTATTAAATCAGATAATTCAAACCCTTTTTTTAACAATATTTTCGTTAACATTTGGTTATCCGTTAAAGAAAGACCTATACCAAATTCTTTAATTATTTCGTCATCAAGACCTCGATCTAACAAATACTTTTTAGCCTCAATTCCATATTCAGTATTAATATTATTTTGATAAAAAAGTTGAGCAACTTCATATATTTCATATAATTTTTCATGTTTTTTAACTATCTTTTTTGATGGACCAAAATCAAAATCAAGTCCAGCAATATTCGCAACCTTTTTTAATGCTTCATGAAAGCTAACATTGTCATAATCCATAATAAATGTAAACACATTACCAGTTGCCCCACAAGAGAAGCAAGTATATATTTGTTTATCGGGAGAAACACTAAGGCTAGGATTTCTATCATCATGAAATGGGCAAATACCAAAATAATTTTTTCCCCGCTTAGTTAAAGATATATATGATGAGACGACATCAACAATATTAACACTAGTTCTAATTTCATTAATTTGCTCTCTTGTTAATCTATTCATATATACATTTCTCCCCATAAATAATATACAACAAAAGTTTCTGATTTCCTTTTTTTTACAAAAATTTTTTAATTTTTTTCATTTTTTGTTGTTTTTAATCGCAAATTATACAATATCTTTCAATATTCGATATTATATATTATATTTTTAATTGTGTCAAAAAAAAAAAAGAAAAAACCTATAAAATTAGGTTTTTTCTCGGTATTGATTAACCACACCTATCTATGTTAAACGCTAAACGTTTAGCGCACACTTTCTATTATTATTTCATCTTTTAAGAAAAATCTAATACTACCGTTTATGCTTGTTAAAAAATATTTAACATCATGTTTTTGAAAGGTGTCAATCACTTCTTGATGGGGATGGTTAAATCGATTATTGAATCCCGCTGATATTACTGCATATTTTGGTTTTATAGCTTCGATAAAATCATTAGAAGTACTAGTTTTCGAACCATGGTGTCCTACTTTTAATATATCCATTTTTGGTAATTTATATACATTGACAACAAATTTTTCATTTTCTTTTTCTGCATCTCCCATTAACAATATATTCACACCATTTAATTTAGTATATATAATTAGACTATCTTTATTTTCATTTTGATAATTTTTTTGATTTAAAAAATAAAATTGATAATTTTTTATTTTCAATTTTTCTTGACTATAAAATGAATAAGATATTTTTTTGTTTTCAAGAACATCAATTAAATCTTTTTCTAAATCATTATTATTCCCACTATTAAAGATTACGTGATCAACTTTAAAATTATCAATAATTATTTTTCCTTCGCCCATATGATCATAATCACCGTGTGTTAATATTAAATAATCAATTTTTCTAATTGCTCTAGATTTTAAATAAGGAATTATTCTTGATTTAGCCAAAGAATATTCTTTTTTCTTTTTTTGCCATTCTTCCTGACTAAAAGAAATAACACCACCAGTATCAACTAAAATGTTGCCCTTATTATGAGGAAGTTCTATTAAAGTGGAATCTCCTTGTCCAACATCAATAAAGGTAATAACTGGATACTTGTTAAATAATGGACTTAAATAATGAATTAGAATCACTATTAATAAATATATGAAGCGGTAATACTTTTTATTACGAAAAGAATGTAACACAAAAGTAATAACTGCAAAATAAATAATTATTCCATACCAAGGTAAATGCTTTAAAGTTATTACTAATATATCTATATTACTTACTATTAATGATAATTTTTCAGTAATATTAATTATTAAATATAATAAATTATCTAGCATCGGAATCATGAATACAATAATTGACAAAGGAAAAATAATTAGTAAAAAAATTGGCACAAAAATAAGGTTGGTAAAAGGAGTAAGTAAATTTATTTCAAAAAAATTATTTATTAAAATTGGTATACTAGATAAAAATGCAATAGTAGATATAATAAATAACTTAGTAAAATAATTTTGATATTGATTAATAATATCACTAAAGATAATTAAATAAAAACTAATACAAAAACTAAAAAGAAAACCTAAATGATAAAAATAATATGGATTATATATGATCAATGCTGAAAAAACTAGAATAAAAAAATTTAAGGCATTAATTTTTAATTTAAATAATTCATTAATTCTTAGCAATATGAACATTATAAAAGAACGGAGCAATGATGGTGGTGACGCAGTTAAAAGTAAATAAAAGAAAAGGATTATAATTGTAATCATATAATTCAGCACTTTAGAACTAATTAATTTATTTACAATAAATAAAACTATAAAAGCAAAAAAAGAAAGATGCGCTCCAGATAATGTTAATAAATGATTTAACCCATTGCTTTGATAACTTTGATAAATATTAGGATCTATATCATTTCTTTCGGCAATAATATAATTTTTAATATATCCTGAACTTTTATCAATACTATCTATTCTTTCTATAATTTTTCTTTTTATTAAATAAAATTTTTGAGGTTTTAAATCTAATTTTTCTATTTTTTCACCAGTAAATATCCAATAAATTTTTTTGCTTAATAAATATTTTTTATAGTTAAACAAATTAAAAACTGTATTATCTTTTGGTTTTTCTAAACTGCCATGTATTTTTATATAATCGCCAATTTTATAGTTATTTTTAATATTAATTATTTCCTCTTCTTTTTTGGCATAATAATTAACTATTATATCTTCTTTACCATGTACAACCATTTTAACATGATTGCCATCAATATTTATATTTTTAATAAAACCGTTGATTTTAGTTTCATTACCATTGTAATTACTTAAATATATCTCATTTTTTAGTATAAAAAAGGCGTATATAAGCGATAAAATTAAAATAATAATATATACCCTTTTAGATTGTAATAAGCTCTTTAATTTGCTCAAAAATCGATTCTCCGATACCTTTTACCTCCAATAGATCTTCAATACTAGTAAATCCTTCATTTTGATTTCGATACTCAATAATACTTTTAGCTTTTGTCTCTCCAATACCTGGTAAAGTCATCAATTCTTCAAGTGTTGCTTCATTTAGTGATATTTTATTATCATCTTTATCTTCATTTGTTTCCTCATAAGCCACGCATCCGTCATTTTTAAGTTCTGGACATACACATTCAACTTCTTTATAAATAACTGTTGGTTCTTTTTTCGTATATTCTTCAACTTGTTCTTTTGTGTGAACAATAATTACCATTTCATCTTTTAATTTTTTACTAAGATTTATCAAAGTGGTGTCAGCATTATCCGTAAGTCCACCACTAGCTTTAATTGCATCATATATTCTTTTGTCACTTTTTAACATATAAGCACCAGGTTGTACAACCGCACCTTTTATATCAACAATTACATATTCCTCTTCTTGTTTTTCCTCTTTAGTAATTTCTGGTACATTAACTTCTAATTTAATATCTTCTTCAATTTCACCTCCTTTTCCACTAATGCATGTAGTTGTACCTAAAATTATAAATAATATTACTACAAAAACATACTTATAATATTTTTTTAACACTTCTAAAATATTAAGAAAAACTTCCATAATATCACCCTCCTATATATAACATACAAGAAGCCTTTTAAATTTCCTTTAACAAAAAAAACTGTGATTAAACACAGCCATTTTATTTCTATTTAGTAACAATTACAGCTGGGCGGAAGCTGCTGCTCAAGTTCGCACCGCCATGGCTGTAGCTGAAGTTAAACGCGCCCGCATCCGTGCCATCGTTGTAGTAGCCGCCACGAGGGAACGATGGATTGCTGGAGTTCGGCATATATGAATAATCGATATTCCATGAATTAGAGCTTACATAACTCGAACTTGTTTCGTATATGGCATCGCCATATTTGTTTTTATTTGCTTCATAATTATTAGATCCTGTATCACTTGAACCTACTATATATACATCTTTATATTTTGATTCTGCATTTATTAT
>JAAYMD010000051.1 GCA_012521575.1 Mollicutes bacterium | reverse complement strand
ATTTAAGAAAAACATTATTACTAAACTTAAAAAACATAAAAATAAATTTATAGCAGCTGGTGTTGCTTTAACTTTAGCTATTAACGGATTGGCACTTTATACAATATTTAAAAACAAAGATAAACAACCAGTTAAAAAAGGTACTGTGATTGAACAAGATGAAGATGAATTAGCAGCGCAACTAGCTTTCGATATTCATAGCGAAGAAGAAATGGTTAATCGTATTACAGATATGTATGTGGAAGCAGTTGAAAAAAATTTAAATGGTCCAAATCTTCCGCCTGTAACTGTTGAACAGTGGATGGATTTCTATCTTGTTTCAAACATTACTAACATTTCACCAACAAAGTTTTACTCATACATTAGTGAAGAAAAATCAGTAACTACAATTATGAAAAACTTTGATTATGTGTGTAATTTATTGCTAGAACACTCAATCACTGCAACTCCTGATACTTTAATAGATGTTAGTAGCTTAATCGGTGATAGAGTATCAGCAATAAAATTACAAGATTTCCAAAATATGCTAGCAACATACAATATCGCTAGTGATAATACTCAAAAACAAGTTGCTGATCAAATTAATCAATATTTATATGAAGATTTTGTAACAATGAAACGCGATAAAGTTACATCAGAGACTAATTTAATAAGATTAAAGATGTTAAGAGCAACTTGGGAATTAACTGCTAACCATAGTTGGACTGTTCCAAGTAAAGATTTAAGCAAGATTTTATATCCTACTGAAAATTGCAATTTAATATCAGAAACTAATGGCCTTGATGCATGGAATGAAAATAAAGCAGTTGTAAAACAGATACTTGAAGAAAAACTTACTTTAATGTATATGTTGGCTGCAACTATGGATTCAGCAGAATTAGAAACAAAAGGTATTTCAACTTATAAAGAACTTGTTACTAAAATTAAAGATGAAATTTCAGCCCGAGGTCCAGTCACAATTAATAGCCGCCCAAGCAGTGAAGAAGCTATTAAAGCATCAAAACCAAAACCAAAACCTGCAGAAAAAGTTAATATTCCAAATGCGGTAACTGTAGAAGAAAGAAAAAATATTGTAACAAATCCAGAAACTGGTAAAAAAGAACTTCATTTACCACCAACAAAAGAAAATTCCAAAGAAACAATTACAAAACAAATAGAAGATGAAAATAAAAAAGAAGAGTTAAGGGTCCAAGGTGTTAAAGATGGTGCACAAGACGGTAATTTTCAAGGTTATATTGATGGTGCAAGTGGAAAAGTTAAAAATTCAAAACCAACAAAAGATTTAACTGGATTCGATACTGCTTATGCTGATGCATATCGGGAAACTTATGAAAAATACTATGAAATGAGCTATGCTGAAGGACTTAAATTAAAAGCTGGAACAATTGAAAAAGAAACAATTGAAGTAGATGAAAAACAACAAAAGAGATATGAAAGAGAAAAGAAAAAATTAATGATTGACTTAGGGAAAAAAGATGGATATGCAGCAGGATATGACCGAGGATATGAAGATGGATATGAAGGGGATAGATATAACGACCGTGTAAGAATAGATAGAAGTAACCAAAATGTTAAAAATTATTATAATGAAGATGAACATTATACAGAAGCGTATGATGAAGCGTATGAAGAAGGTTATGAAGATGGTTACGATCAAGGGTTAAGAGATTATGAAATTTACGAAGAAGAAAAAAAATCTACATCTATAAATGATGATAAAAAAGGCGAAAAAACGTCAGAAAAAACTTCAAACAAAAATAAAGAAGAAGCAAAAGAAGATTCAGAATATGCCCAATTTATGATGGCGGAAGGAAAAAAATTAGGAAGCGAAGATGGAGATCAAGCTGGTTATGATGCAGGATTAAATGGTCTATCACAAATTCCATATCCAGAAAAAGGAACTCGTTATAATGCGTATGACAGCCAATATTATAAAGAAGCATATGAAAAGGCATTTAATGATGCATTTACAAAAGCATATCTAGAAGGTTTTGAAGATGGAAAGAAATATGGTATTCTTCCAGAAGATGCTCAAATAAAAAATAATCAAAATGAAAATAAAACACAAGAAACAAAACAAAATAATAGTAGTACTCAATATGAAAGAATTGAAGAAAATGGAGAAATTATTGAAATAATTCCAGGTTTCAAAGTAAAAGATGGAAGATTATTTGATAAAGATGGTAATGAAGTAGACGAAATCTCTTACAAAGACGTTAATGAAAATATAGCAGCATTAAAATCTTTAAAAGATGCATTAGTTAGAATGGAAGATACAAAGGAAAATGGTTACACAAAAGTAAAAACTATTTAACAAAAAAATGTAAAGGTGAAGAAATTCACCTTTTTTTGTTTGACAATATAGCGTTTTGATGTTATTATTAAAATGTAGAATAGAAGGAATTAAGTATTTCAGGAGGTAATTATCATGCGTAAATACATAATAGAGTATACTAATGAAAACGAATTTAGAAAATATGAAAATTCATTAAAAAAGTATAATATGCTGGCATATAAAAAAATGCATTTAGAGTATTTACCTCAATTAAAAGAGGGAAAGTTTTTAGGAAAATTAGTATCTACTAATCAAGAGAATAATTCTAAAACGTATGAATTGAAATTGCCAACAGACATTATGTTTGAAAAAGTTCATGGTGATATTTTGCTGCATTATGTAGTTTATGAAGATAAGAAAATTATTGTTCTTGATAAATTATCTCCTGAACATATTTTAAGAGAAGGACATCAATCGGAGTTAACAACATATAAAGGAGTAATGGTATCAAAACAAAATGCAGAAAAAGATATTTTTAAAATAAATTTATTAAATATGATACAAAAATAATAGAGGTTAAACCTCTATTTTTTCATAATAAAACGCCAATTAATATTTCGGTAATAATCGCATGCATAATCAATGCCAACTCTTTTATCAGTTATATATTCAACTTTTAAACCATCATCCTCAATCCAAAGCTCATCGGATGCTGATAAATCAAGACCATTTAATGTTTTATCAATTGACAATGCTTTTGTTAATTTACCAGGGCCATTATAATCCTCAGTTGCTCGAATTAATACCGCTTGTGGTTCGTCTTTTTTTCCGGTAATTACATTTAATAAATGATGTATTCCATAACATAAATATATATAAGTAATCCCACCAGATTCATACATATTTTGATTACGTTTGGTTTTGCCAAATCTTGCATGACATGCTGTATCTTCTTCGCCTTTATAGGCTTCTGTTTCAGTAATTCTTGTTTTAATAATTGTACCGTCATTTAGTTTTCTTACTAATAATTTTCCAATCAGTTGTGGTGCAACTTCTAAAACATTTTGAGTATAAAATTTAGTAGATAATTTTTTCATATTATTACACCTCTTAAATTTATAATATTATTAAAATTTATATTATCACTTTTAGATAAAATATAAAATAAAAACTTGCGATTTTCGCAAGTTAAAATTCTTAATTGGTGCAGGTGAAGGGACTTGAACCCCCACGCCATAAGGCACTAGATCCTAAGTCTAGCGCGTCTGCCAGTTCCGCCACACCTGCAAATTTAGTGGTGGACCCTGAAGGAGTCGAACCTTCGACCGTCCGGTTATGAGCCGGATGCTCTAACCAACTGAGCTAAGGGTCCGAGCGCTACGAATATATATTACCATATTTATTAATTATATGCAATGTTTTTTTTTAAAAAACTAATAAATATTTTAAAAATTAAAACAAAAAAGTTGGACACTCTCTACAGAGTGTCCATCCCGTTGAATGTCGATATTGCCCTCATTGGGCTGAAAGAATGTTACAATAAGAAAGCTCATTTTATGAAATTATATGAGATAATCTTTCTCCCCAGATCAGGGAGTTATTTCAGTAAGGATTAATTAATCCTTACTAAATATAATTCTACCTTCATTAAAACCGTTTGTCAATCCTTTTTTTAGAATTTTATAGATATTGTTTGAAAGTTGCATAAAATATATATGAATATAAGTTATATTTATGGTATAATTATTTGGAGGTGAGATTGTGCGTTTATATAATACTTTAACCAAAAAAATTGAAAAGTTTGAACCTTATGATAAAAATGAAGTTAAAATGTATACATGTGGTCCAACCGTTTACCATTATGCTCATATTGGTAATTTAAGGACTTACATTTTTGAAGATATATTGGAAAAAACTTTAGAATATATTGGTTATAATGTAAAAAGAGTAATGAATATAACCGATGTAGGTCATCTTTCAGGGGATAGCGATACCGGTGAAGATAAAATGCTTCAAGGGGCGAAAAGGGAAAATAAAACAGTTGAAGAAATAGCACATTATTATACAAATGCTTTTTTTAAAGATCTTGAAAAATTAAATATTCGAAAGCCAAAATATATTGAAAAAGCTTCTGAATTAATAGATATGTATATTGAAATAATTAAAAAATTATTAGAAGATGGATATGCATACATATCTAATGGCAATGTATATTTTGATATTAGCAAAGCTCAAAATTATTATTTATTATCTGGTAAAAAACCTGATGAATTAATTATAGGTGCGCGTGAAGACGTTAATTTAGATGAATCTAAAAAAAATCCTCATGATTTTGGTCTTTGGTTTACTACTTCTAAATTTGAAAATCAAGCTATGCAATGGGACAGTCCATGGGGCCGCGGATATCCAGGATGGCATATTGAATGTTCAGGAATTGCCATTAAGCATTTAGGTGAATATTTAGATATTCATTGTGGTGGTGTTGACAACATTTTTCCCCACCATACCAATGAAATCGCCCAAAGCGAGGCATATCTTGGTCATAAATGGTGTAAGTATTGGTTGCATGGAGAACACTTAAATGTTGAGACTGGAAAAATGAGTAAATCAACTGGTGAATTTCTAACACTATCACTTCTTGAAAAAAAAGGTTATGATCCACTTGCTTATCGCTTTTTCTGTTTGCAATCACATTATCGAAATCAATTAGTCTTTAGTTATGAAAGCTTAGATATGGCTGCTAATGCATATCAAAAATTATTAAATCGTATAAAACAGATTAAAGAAAGCAAAGATGGGGAAGTTAATAAAAAACAGATTATAAAATATCAAGAAGCCTTTAAAAAGGGCTTAGAAAATGATTTAAACACTTCAACCGCTTTAACGGTGTTATATGATGTACTAAAAGATCAAGAATTGAATAACAACACTAAATTATATTTAATAAAAGATTTTGATAAAGTATTATCACTTGATCTATTAAAAGATAAAGAAGTTGAAATATCAGACGAAATGATTAAATATATTGAAAAAATGATTGAAAAAAGAAAAGAGGCTAAGAAAAACAAAGATTATGAATTAGCCGATAAAATACGAGATGAATTAAAAGAAAAAGGAATCATTCTTAAAGATGGTCGTGATGAAACAACATATGAAATAAAAAAAATAGGAGAGGATAAAAATGTTTGATTTTATGTTACTTGGATTAGAGACTGGATTTACGATTTTCCTAGCAATTATTGGTTTTATTATTGTATTATGGGCTCAAGCAAAAGTAAGTGGAAGTTATCGAAAATATAGTAAAGTTCAATCCCAAAAAGGGTTATCAGGTTTTGAAGTAGCTAGAAAAATACTGGATAAAAATGGATTAACTGATGTTCATATTGTTGAAACACAAGGTCATTTAACTGACCATTATGATCCAAGAAGAAAAGTTGTAAGATTATCTACTGATGTTTTTCATGGCGATTCAATAGCATCCATTTCGGTTGCCGCTCACGAGGTTGGACACGCCATTCAAGATAAAGATGGATATGTTTATATGAAAATCCGTGCAGCACTCGTACCAATAGTTAATTTTGTTAATGTTTTAGGATATTTTGCTTTAGCAATTTCCATCTTTGCTGGTATTACAACTTATTTAAAGTTAGGTATTATTCTAGTACTTGCAACTTTAGTTTTCCAACTTTTTACTCTTCCGGTTGAGTTTAACGCATCTAATAGAGCAAAACAAGAACTAGAAACACTGGGACTTGTTGATAATAATGAACTAAAAATGGCCAATTCAATGTTAATGGCAGCAGCAATGACTTATGTAGCCGGAGTTATTTCAACTTTAATTAGTTTACTAAGACTTGTACTTATGGCACGAGATTCTGAATAGAATCTTGTGTTTTTCTAATTATTTTTATATAATCAAAAAGGTGATTATATGGATGGAATAATACTAATTAATAAAAAAAAGGGTGTTACTAGTCGTGATGTAGTAAACATTATTTCTCAAAAATTAAATATAAAAAAAGTTGGGCACACGGGAACACTTGATCCTCTTGCTACAGGTGTGCTTGTTATTTGCATTGGTAAAGCAACAAAAATTGTTGAGTTAATGACTAATGAAGATAAGGAATATATTGCTGAAGTAACACTAGGTATAAAAACAGACACTTTAGATATTACTGGAAATGTGATTGAAGAAGAAATTTGTTTTAAAACGAAAGAAGAAATAATAGAAGCATTAAATATAATGAAGGGAGAATATGAACAAGAAGTTCCAATTTACTCAGCAGTAAAAATAAAAGGAAAAAAATTATATGAATATGCAAGAAACAAAGAAAAAGTTGAACTTCCCAAAAGATTAGTAAATATTAAAGAAATCAATTTAATAGGAGATATTAAATATGTTGATAGCAAAGTTATTTTTTCATTTAAATGTAAAGTTAGTAAAGGTACATATATTAGAAGTTTAATTGATGATATTGCCAAAAAACTAAATACAATTGGTGTTATGAGTAATTTGACAAGAATTAAACAAGGT
>JAAYMD010000004.1 GCA_012521575.1 Mollicutes bacterium | reverse complement strand
GGTGTTCCTTTTTTTCTACCCATATTACCATCTCCTTATTATCATTATAACAAAAATAAAAGTAGATCACGTTTTTTATGTGTCTACTTTTATTTTATCAGTTCACTAATAAATGCCCTCTTTTTACTTTAACAACCTTAATATATCATTATAAGTTACCAAAATCATTAATAACATTAATAATGAAAAACCAATGTTGTGAATAATATTTTCTACTCTTGTGCTGATTGGTGAACCTTTAATTTTTTCAATTACTAAGAATAATAAACGACCACCATCAAATGCCGGAAACGGTAAAATATTTATAAAACCAACATTGATGCTTAAAAATGCAGTTAAATAAACAAGATTGATAAAACCAGCTTGAGCAGTTTCTCCAACAATACTATATATCCCAACCGGACCAGTTAACGCGGTTAATTGCAATTTTCCCGTAACTAATGATTTTATAATTACTACCATTTGCTCAATTAAATTAGCCGTTTTGGTGAAAGCAAATTTAATCGATGGAATAATACCTTTAGTAATGTTATTTTCTAAAGAAAAACCATATCGATATACTTCTACCCCATTTTCTTCAACCTTTTTTGGTGTTATAGTAACTTCTTTTTTAATTTGATCTTTAGATATTACCTCCATAGTAATATCTTTACCATTATTTAACTGTAATTCCAACAACATTCGATCAACTGAATTAATTTTTGTATCATTAATTTTAATGATTTGATCTCCTGGTTCGAGTTCTGTTTGATAAATCGGATAATCTTCTTCTAATGAATTAATAATTGGTTTATTAGTTGGAACACCTAATACTAATCCCACAATAAAGAGAAATACAATAGCTAGTAAAAAGTTAAACATTACTCCTGCAACAATTGTTAATAGTCTTTGACCCCATGTTTTAGATTGAAATCTTTGTTCTTCGGGAACTCGCTCATCAATTTCAACTTCTTCTCCAGACATACTAACATAACCACCTATTGGAAATAATCTAATTGAATAAGTGGTTTCATCGTTTTTACGATTAAATTCAAATATTTTAGGTCCCATTCCAAGGGAAAACTCATAGACATAAATTCCCGCTTTTTTAGCAAAGATGAAATGTCCAAGTTCATGAATGAAAATAGTTATCCCTAAAACTAATACAAAATATATCAGTGTCATATTTACCTCTTTTCTATATTTTTAAGTTATAGTATTGTTATAAAAAACATATAACCTAAAACAACAAATATTATACTATCTAAACGATCTAAAACACCACCATGACCTGGCATAATATTGGAAAAATCTTTCTTGCCATAAAATCTTTTTATTGCTGAAAAAGATAAATCACCAAACTGACCAAGTAAAGACAAGAAAGTTGTAATAATTAATAATATAAAAATATTTATAGTTGGGTTAATGACTGTTATATAGTAAACAGCACTAACAAAAACCCCCATAATAGTTCCACCTATTAAACCTTCCCAAGTTTTTTTAGGTGAAATTACTTCTAACAATTTATATCTTCCAATTAAATATCCTGTAATATATGCAAAAGTATCAGTAATAATCGTTATTAATAGTAAAAAGACAATTAAATTTGGATTATCATATAAATGACGTAGGACAATAAATAAATGGAAAGATAGTCCTAGAAAAAACATGCCACCAATTAAATAAAAAGCATCACTAATACTATATTTTGATTTATCATGATATAGTACAGTTGGAAGTAAATATACTAAAAACAAACCGGCGATCATGCGATAATCCATTTTTAAAATTAACTCACTAGGATTAGTATTACCTAAAACAATTAAAGTCAAGATAACATATGATATAAACTTTATAAATGGGGGGATTTTTTTCTTCGTTTCCTTGATATCGAGAAACTCTTTAAGCCCCAGTAGTGCAATTGCGTAAATAGTTAGGTTAAATATTTGGCCTCCTACTATCAAAATAGGAATAATTATTGCAAGAACAATTGCGGCACTAATGATTCTTGTTTTCATAGTTTATTCCTCCAAATCTACGATCGCGCCTACTATATTCTAATATGGCCTCATCAAATAATTGGTTATCAAAATCAGGAAAATAAGTTTTAGGAAAATATAATTCTGCATATGATAATTGCCATAACATAAAATTACTAATTCTAAGTTCGCCGCTTGTTCTAATTAAAAAATCAATTGGCGGCAAATTTTGATATAAATATTTACTGAAAGTTTGTTCATCTAAATCATTAATATCTAATTTTCCTTTTATTATGTCTTCATGTATTTTTTTTGTAGCATCAATTATTTCAGCATGACCACCATAATTAATACAAATATTTAAAATGTGCTCTGTATTGTGTTTTGTTTCTTCAACAACATCTTTCATTGTTTCTAAAACTTTTTTTGGTAACGGTTTTTCCTTACCTGAAAAAACAATTTTGACATTTTCATCTTTTAATTTAGAAAATTCATCTCTAAACATTTGCACAAATAAATTCATTAAATAATCTACTTCTTCTTTACTTCTTTTAAAATTGTCTGTTGAAAAAACAAAAATACTTAAAATTTTAATACCTTTATTAAATGCATGTCTAATAATCTTTTTTAAATTTTCAGCACCAGCTTTATGACCGGCACTTCTATTTCTCCCTTTTTCTTGGGCCCATCTTCCATTTCCATCAACTATAATACCTACATGATTTGGAATTATTAAATTGCTATTATTCTTACTATTGTTCATAAATCTTCCTCACCTATCCTTTTCCATTATAATATATTTTAAAATTTTGTTCAACTATTATCATTTTATTTTTATAACAAGATGATAATTAATGTTATAAAAAATAACGACATATCTTATATTTATATTTTTACAAAAACTTTTAATGGCTTTGAATGTAATAAAAAAAATATTAAAAGTCTTTAAAATATACATAAAGCTGTTAGTGTAAGCCCTAACAGCTTTAATATTTGTTAATCTAATAAAATGTATTATTTTTGATACCTACTAATATTAAGAATAATTCCCATGCTAATTAATGTAATAAGTAAACTACTGCCCCCATAAGAAAGAAAAGGTAAAGTAACTCCTGTTACTGGAATTAAACCAACCACCACCATTAAGTTAAGAAGAGTTTGAAATGCCAATCCAAAAATAATACCTGATACTAAAAATTTAGAAAATAAATCTTTACATTTATACGCAATAGTAAAACCTCTAATGAAAATTATTAAAAATAAAGTTG
The DNA here is from genome assembly GCA_012521575.1 of Mollicutes bacterium. Taxonomy (GTDB): domain Bacteria; phylum Bacillota_I; class Bacilli_A; order RF39; family UBA660; genus DUPI01. The sequence continues at coordinate 2,546 of JAAYMD010000004.1, read as the reverse complement.
CCACAATAATAATTCCTAAAAAACCAAACTCCTCACTGATAATAGAAAAAATAAAATCAGTTTGTGGTTCTGGTAAATAAAAATGTTTTTGTCTTGAATTTCCAAGACCAAATCCAAAAAGCCCACCAGGACCTATGGCAAATAATGATTGAATAATTTGAAAACCTGATCCTAAGGGATCACTCCAAGGATTTAAAAAAGAAATAATTCGCGCCACACGATAAGGGGCTGCAATGATAAGACCAACTACCCCAATAATACCAACTAGACCTATTTTCATAAAAAAAGAAAGTTTTACTCCCGATATAAAAAGAAGTCCCATGACACTCATAACAATAATAGTACCTGTTCCAAAATCCGGTTGTAGCATCACTAATCCAAAAATAAATAAAGTTAAAACAATAATAGGAAGCACACCTTTTTTAATGTCTTTAATATCTTTTAGATTTTTAGATAAATATTTAGAGGTAAAAATAATGAGGGCTAGTTTGGTAAATTCACTTGGTTGAATTCCAAAAGACCCTATTCCAAACCAACTACGACTACCATTTCTAATCGTTCCAATACCTGGGATTAATACCAAAATTAGCAAAATAACACATATTAAAAGAAATAAATTGGCATTATTAAAGTAAAAATTATAATTTATTTTACTAACAATATACATAACTATTAGCCCTATCATAAAAAACAATAATTGGTTTTTAGCATATTTAAAAGGATCATCAAACTTATATTCAGCCCAAACATATGATGCTGAATAAATCATAAGCACTCCTAAAAGTGAAAGACAAATGACTGCTAGTAATAACCACATATCAACATTTTTGTTTTTCACTTTTACCACCATACCCCATATATTAGTGAAAGCATTGCACCAATCAAACCAATAACCCAAAAAAGTTTAACAATATCTCTTTCTTCCCACCCTTTCTTTTCAAAACTATGATGAATTGGTGTCATTAAGAAAAAACGTTTTTTTGTAAACTTATAATAAATTCTTTGAATCACACAACTCATCGTTTCAATAACAAAGGCTATACCAATAACTATTAACAAAATTTCATGGCGTGTAACAATAGCAATCGCTCCTAATGTAGCACCAAGAGCAAGTGAACCTGTATCGCCCATAAATACTTTAGCAGGATGGACATTAAAAAGTAAAAACGCTAATAATGCTCCTATTAAAGTAAAACAAAAAAGTGCGATTTCCTCGTAACCTTCTAGCCATCCCGCCGCCCAACTAAGAATGCCGAAGGCTAAAAAGGCAAGAACAGAAAGTCCACCAGCTAAACCATCAAGTCCATCGGTAATATTAACCGCATTGCTACTTGCAACTAAAACTAAAAGAATAAAAAGACCATATATCCATCCGATATCTAGTTTAATGTTTAAGGCTTGAATCCAAAGTAAAGGTTCATTCCCACCTCTCATAAATAAGTAAAAAAAGATAAGCGCGATTAATAATTGAAATAATAACTTGGTTGATTCACTAAGCCCTTTATTATTGTTTCTTTTAATTATTAAGTAATCATCAATAAAACCAAGAAGCCCATAACTAATAAAAGTAATAATAATTATTAAAAAATTGTAAGTAATATTTATTTTATCTAAAAAATAAAACAATAAAAAAATTAAAATAGTTGGGACAATAAATATTATTCCACCCATTGTAGGAGTACCTGCTTTTTTTTGATGTACATCTTCTAAATAAATACTTAATCGTTGGTCTGCCTTTAATTTTTTTAAAGTAGGTATTGTAAAAATTGCAAAAAGAGTAGATATAATAAAACTTATCATCATCACCATTACGGACTTTGTTAATATTAGCACATAATCACCGCTTTCATATGGATCTACTTATTTATATGTACAAGTTAATCATAATATGATTTTGTAAATAAAAAAAAGACCCAATCAATCCTATAATAATGTTTTATTAACAAACTAAAAAGGATTGATTTTGAGTCTCGTAATAATCATATACAAAATCTCTTACTATTAATATATTATTTTTTATAAAATAAAAGAATTAAAATTGAATTGCACTCTTTTATAAGTTTTTTTACATATTCACCATTTAAACTTTTCCTCATCCACAAGCTCCACCAATCTCGCTTCTGCAGGATGACGGTGCCTTTTTGGTCACCAAAACACATCTTTCATATTTCATTATTTTATTCCTGCCTCTATGTCCATTAACTTAGAAACAGACGGGATTTCTCCCGACAAACCAGTATAAAAATTTTTCTTTTGTGCCTTAAACTTCTACGGCGCAGAGGGGGCGAGAGGCGCAACCACCGGCCGGAAGCTGTCGTACGAGTACTCACAGCCAATGCTTTGGTTGAAGTAAAACGCGCCCACAGCCGTGCCATAGCTGTAGGGGCCGCCATCGGCGTAGTAGCCGCCACGACGGAACCACGGCATCCAGGAGTCCGGCATATATGAATGATCGCTATTCCATGATCCAGAGCTACTATAATCACTTGAACTTGTTTCGTATACTGCATCCCCATATTTATTTTTGTTCGCTTCATAATTATTAG